>DUGS01000191.1:12883-14941 GCA_013331265.1 Methanosarcina sp. | reverse complement strand
AATATGATTTAGGAGAGACAAATGAGAATCCCCGCGAATTTATTCGCGGGATGAATCCGTCATCTCTCATATAAGAGCTTGCTGATAATGTTTTTGTGCTTATAAGTCTACTCTATTGTCAGGTTTTGTTCTGGAAACTGCAAATGCTACAGAAGCCGCTTGACTTTGCTCTAAACTCAAAGTATAAAATTTAAAATATAAAACTTAAAGTATATTACATAAAGTATAAAACTCAACGTATAAGGTTTTATGAAGAAGTTTTATAGGTAAAACTTTAAACGGTGTAAGCGAGACAACGAAAATAAATAGTTGCTATATGCCAGTATAGCATTGGTTGAAATACCATAGATGCCCGCGACTTCAGTCGGGGAGCTGTCACTAGGAGTTAATGCAAGTTTTAGCCAGACCTTAATCAGCCAGGCCTGAGAAGTTTTTCGGAGTCACAGGTACAAATTATTAGAGGTTTCCACGTACTTGGACCTTTTTTCTCCTTTAAGGAACATCTTAATTAGCAAGAACAGCCCTACTATAGAATATATTTTTGTATATTTTTGTTTCACATATATCATGTTATGTCTTCAGCTGTATCATAGAACTCACGTTAACAACATTATTTTACTGATTCACGTTAATAACATTATATTACTGGCGTGAATAATTACTGATAAGAAAAGCTGAGAGAAGAAAAGCTGAGAGGTTGAACTACGGACGCAATTAAAGAGTTCGGTTTCGATCCCGTTTTTGTGGATTTCCTGACAAAACTTGCCATTGCCTTTTTGATAGGGATTATGGTAGGTGTGGAAAGGGAACATAGGGGACTTGAGCACGAGATTTTTGCAGGCGTCAGGAGTTACAGCATAACCTGCATAACAGGCATGCTCGTCGCTCTTGTAAGCGAATCTGCAGGGGCCGGTTTCGTTTATGTAGCCACGCTTTTCTTCGCAGCTATCTGTTCCATAGTCACCTATTCCAAGATTTTCCTTTTCAAGCGGATAGGAGTTACAAGTCCGATCTCTCTCTTCTTTATTTTCGTGATGGGAGTCCTTGTTGGCTATGACTACGGCCTGTTTGCCATTGTCTCTTCAATAGTTGTATCTTTCCTACTGGTCCAGAAACAGCCCCTTCATAAGTTTGCAGGAAACCTGACAAAAGAAGAGATTTATAATGCCATACAGTTTCTGGCTGTCGCTTTCATACTTTACCCTGTGATGCCGGAAAAACCGTTCTTTGGGCTTATCAATCTCAGATATGCAATTCTTATTGTAATTCTTGTTTCCCTGATCAGCTTTTCAAGCTACGTTCTTCTAAGAAAATTCGGAACAAAGCGAGGTCTTTACTATTCAGGCTTTCTTGGGGGCTTCATTAACAGCGAAGCTACTACAGGAGCTCTTGCAGGACTCTCAAAAAGAGCAGAGGAAATGGCTGATCCAGTCCTTACAGGGGTTCTGCTCTGCAATATTTCCATGCTCATCCGAAACCTTATACTGGCATTCATAGTTGACCCTACAGGCCAGATAACTCTGCTTATGCTTCCTCCCCAACTCGTACTTATCGTAGTCTCCACGGTAATAGCTTTCAGGCATAGTAAGAAATTCTGCCCGATAGACGGGGGAGAGCTTAAGATCCAGTCTCCTTTCTCACTTGGTCAGGCATTTAAATTCGGCATTGCTTTTACCCTTATTCTTATAATAGGAAACTTTGCCTATAGCGCTGCAGGAACTACTGGAATATATTTAACTGCTCTTGGGGCTCTTGTCAGCAGCTCTGGAGTGATAGTCTCCGTAACCCTCCTTGCCGTAAGTGGAAGTATATCCTACGAAGTCGCAGCAAATACTGCAATAATTGCAAGCCTCGTAAGTACTGTAAATAAAATTCTGCTTTCAAAGATTTCAGGTTCTCCAGGCCTTTTTTCCCTTGCGAAAAAAGACTTCGGAATTATTGCAATAACCGGGACCGTTGCTCTGCTTTTATGGAATATCCTGTGAGAAATGACAAGACATGAATATTTCAGGCGAAATGCATCCATAAAAGTATTAATTGCTCGTTCTACGGACAAAG
>DUGS01000191.1:0-12705 GCA_013331265.1 Methanosarcina sp. | reverse complement strand
TACGGACAAAGATTTTCTCTTTTCAAAATAAAGAATTTTCAATAATAGAATATATATAAAGCGCTACATATATTATCATTAAACGGATGTAGATCCGTTAGAGTGATAACTTTGGAGGGGGAAAATGGTAGCTAATAGAGTCTTTAGACTTGGAATACTGGTAGTTTTCGTTTTTATCCTGCTTACGGGTTTGACAGCCTCAACCGAATATCAGGAAGGAACTACCAGAACCAGTGAAATGGATCAAAATAGCACTTCTAATGAAAACGGGTATGCCTCTGAGACTCATATTATTGTCTTAACCAACAATGCCTTAAATCCTGAAACAACAGAAATAAACCAGTATGATAAAGTTATATGGCGCAACCTGAACAAGCCTAAAAGAAGTTTTGTCCTTGTGAGCGAGGACAATCTCTGGAAAGATTTTAGCCTTGGATATGGCAAATCTTTTGAGTATACGTTTAACGAAACAGGAACCTTTGGTTTCATAATTAAGGATGAAAAAGATTTTAAAGGCACAGTTGTGGTTAACAAAGCCAGGGAAACTGCAGGAACTCCGCTCCCGGAAAAGGAAACTCCCAAACCGGAGAAAGTAACTCCCAAACCAACTGAGAAAGTAACTCCCAAACCGACTGAGAAAGTAATTACAAAAACCGAAACAGTACAGGGCCCCGAAAACTCAGTAGTTATACGCGGATCTGTCTTTTACCCGGAGACTCTTGAGCTTAACAAAGGGGACACTCTGGTCTGGAAAAACCTTAACAAGCCCAAACGCTCATTTACACTGGTAAGCGAAGAGGGACTTTTCAAGGACCAGATCATAGGTTATGGAAAGAGCTTCTCATATACCTTTGATGAAGCCGGAGACTATGCTTTTAAGCTGAAAGAGATTCCTGACACAAAGCTTATTATAAAAGTGGGGTAAGATAAATAAAAAGCCGCAGATACAACTCCTTGCTGGTAAGTCAGCTCAAACGGAAGCTAATTCAGGTGAACAAAAACGGAGATAAACTTTTTCTGGAAGTTGACGCTTTTTAGACATGTTTACTTTTTTATAAATTTCAATTAAAAAACGCCTCAAAAGGCTTTTATATAGGTTTTTAAATTGTAAAAAATTCTTCAGGTAAAACTGATTTATTACCTGTAAATATGTTTACAAAAACCTAAAGTACCTTTATATGCAAGAACAGCGCTTAAATCTCATTAAGAATTTTGCTTTGGAAAATAGACAAATATAACAAAAGATGACAAAAATATATTAAAATGTCCTGATCATATAGGAAAACTAATCGCTTAAAAAAGAAAAAGTCTATTAAAGCAAGAACTTAAGATTAAATAATATTAGTTATTGAATAGACAAGCGTAACCAGTAATAAATCGAAAAATATCGATACATAAAAGTCAAAAAATCAAAGTAAAAATATTGAAACCCAAAATTATGTATGCAGGTTTCTTAATTTAATAACCAAAAGAGATGTGGGGAATAAAATGGAAACAAAACTCATTGTTCTACTTCTAGTTTTAAGCGTGGTTTTGTTCTCGGGATGCACTGAAAAGGAACAACCTTCCCCGGAAGCAAACGCGACACCCGAAGAAACAGTAACTCCGGAAGAAACCGCTACTCCGGAAGAAACTGAGACACCGGCAGAGACTGAACCCTCGGAAGAAGTTGAGACCCCGGCAGTAACGGAGACAGAAGAAGAAAATGGAACTGCGGAAGAAAATGAGACAGAAGAAGGACCGACAGTTAGTGAATCCAAAATAAAGACAACTCCCTATACTATAAGACTGGATAAATACAGGGCATCTGTCTCAAGTCTTGATATCAAAGAAGGAGAAACAGTTGCCTGGTTAAATTATCAGGACAGCCCAAGGAGAGTCTTTACCCTTGTCAGTGAACAGGGACTCTTTGAGAACCAGAGTCTTACATACAGGCGTTCCTTTGCCTATACTTTCAATGAAACAGGGGAATACAACTTTACTGTTATCGGGCAACCCAAGATGAATGTCAATATAACCGTAAGTGAACCCTGAAGAAGTTTCTCAGGAATCTCTGAGTAACTTTTTTAAAAAATCTAGAAGGAACATATTTCATAAACATTTATAACGTAACTGGAAAGGCAGTAAAACTTTCCAGTAACCTTATTTTTATTAGATTAAACTCTTTTTTATAAAATTCTATCTCGATAAGGCGAGAGGGCTCCTTCCTCGACGGATATCAAGCCGATAGGGAGGAGTAGTTCACTTCTGACAGCTTCTGCATTCTGCAATCGATTACAAACAAACTATTTTTAAAAATAAGCTTTATTATAAGAAAATGTTATTATTTAATAGTATTATATAGAATTAGGGGTAAAAAGAAAATTTACTCAAAGGGGGGGGAAGTAATGACAATAAAAAAACTTGTCCTGCTTTTAATAGTCATTTCAGTCTTAATGTCCGGCTGCCTTAATTCTGGAGAAAATCAGGAGCAAGAAAATAAAGACTCCGGGAGTTCCGGAGGAACACAGAGGTATGAGGAAGCACAGACACCAGAGGAGACAGTAACGTCAGAAGAAACAGAAACAGCTGAGGAAACACTGACCCCGGTTATCGCTGGCGGAACAGAAGAAGCGCAAACTGAAAACGTGACCGAAGGAGGGAAAGAAGCCGGAACCGAGCAGCCTGCGGAAACCGGACCAAGGACATATCTTGTAAGGCTCAGGAAATATGTTTTCATGCCTTCGGAACTGGAGATTAACACAGGGGACCTGGTTGTATGGAGAAATTATGAAGATATTCTTTTTATCCTGACCAGTGAGGAAGGGCTTTTCGAGGACCAGAGGCTTGGGTATGGAAATACCTTTGATTATACATTCAATGAAACCGGAAGCTATAATTTCAGTGTGAAAGGGTACCCGAATATGAAGATGACCATCACTGTAAAATAATATCCCAAAGTATAGCAACTTTAGATGATCTGTAGAACTATAGTGGAAGGGGCAACAAAGGTATCAGTTCCGGTCCCGCCTCCGGATGCAAACTTCCCTCCATCGGCAGCGCCGGTGTTCTATAACCCGGAAATGGAGCTGAACCGTGATATCAATGTTGCAGCAACTGCGGCATTTGTGGAGAGGCTTCTTTCGAAAAAAGAGATACTGAGAGAGGAGATCCGTTATGTGGATGCTTTTTCAGCATCAGGAATTCGAGGACTTAGAGTCGCAGGGGAAGTAGGAATTCACGCGACGATGAATGATTGGAGCCCTGAAGCCTTTGAACTGATAAAGGAAAATATAATAATTAACGGGCTTGAAGAAAAAACCCAGGCTACACGCAAGAACGCAAATGTTCTGCTTCATGAGCAGAAGTTCCATATTGTTGACATAGACCCGTTCGGGACTCCTTCGCCTTACCTGGACGCAGCTGCAACTTCGGCACACAGCATGCTTTCGGTTACTGCGACGGATACAGCACCTCTCTGTGGAGCCCACCTTAACTCAGGGATCAGAAAGTATGCAGCCGTACCCCTGAACACGGAATATCATAGCGAGATGGGGTTAAGGGTCCTGCTCGGAGCCTGTGCAAGGGAGCTTGCAAAGCACGAAAAAGGCATGTTGCCCCTGCTTTCCCATGTTACGCGCCATTATGTCCGTACTTACCTTGAAGTCCTCCCAGGGTCCAAACACGCCGACAGAACCCTGAAATCAATGGGATTCAATATACACTGCCCTAAGTGCGGGTTTAGAGAACCTGTTTACGGGCTTGCAGTACATATTGAGAAGGAATGCCCTGTGTGTGGGGGATTGACAAAAATTGCAGGTCCTCTGTGGCTTGGTCCTTATAGAGAGCCTGAATACTGCAATGAAGTGATCTCCAAGCTTGAAGCACACCCTCTGAATACAAAAGATAAAATTAGAAAAATAATTACATTCTGCAGGGATGAACTTGATATTCCCATGTTCTATGACCAGCACGTAATCTGCAAAGAACTGGGAGCTTCTGCAACAGGTATTGAGAGTCTTTTAGAGGCGCTCAGAGCCAGTGGGTTTGAAGCTTCAAGGACTCATTTCAGCGGAACCTCTTTCAAAACGGATGCACCTATAGACGAAATAAAGAAAATAATCCTGGCACTTTCAGGATGACTGCAGACTCCTTCGAAAATTGAAGATAGAAAAACTGTTCCAATATTATATAAACTATTAAAGAATAATAAACGCCTGAGCTCAGATCCAGAAATAATTCGCTAAAAAAACTCTATGTGATATTCATGTCTGACGAAGATGCAGAAAAGTTGTTTTTGCAGGAAAAACCCACACGTGCATTGTTATTCATAGGTTCGACGGGAAAAACCTATGCTTCTGTTATTTCAAAGGAGATAGACTCGACATTTGCCCATACTACGAGAATTCTTTCGAAAATGGAACAGTCCAGACTTATAAAATTCTCATTTGAAGGTCGGATAAAATTTGTTGAACTCACGGAGTATGGAAAGGAAGTAGAAAAGGCCCTTCAAGAGTTCCGGAATACAATTGCAAAAGAATCTCAATTAGAAGAAAAAGGAGCAGAAGAAAAAGAAGCAGCAGTAAAAGGCGGGGAAGGCGAAGGAACGGTAGACAAAGAGCCCGGAGAATGTGAAGAAGAAACCGCAAGTGTAACAGCAAAAGAGCTTGACCCTCTCAGTGCTGAAATCCTGGAGAAAGTAAGAAATCTAAGGAACAAAATCGAGAGTATCTACAGGGAAGCAGTTGAGAAAAGGCAGAGTAAGGAAATGGTTTCAAGAAAACTTGGCCCTAACAGCCGGGACATCAAAAAACTATATAATCAGATTGAAAAGGCAGAGACTCCTGTTGATGAAACAGTGATTTCAGCCCTGGAAGAAACAGAAAAACTCCTTGAATCTTATCTGAAGAGCTCAAAGCCCGAAGGTATGTGATTCCCGGCATTACAGGCAAAAAAGGTTGCCTGGTTTTCGCATACCTTAATCTAATACAATATTATCTGATGTCTATATTAAGTCAAAGAATACTGAAAGAATATTGGAGAAGATGACGCTTATATCCCCTGGGCTAAAGACCTGGGGGTTTTACGCTTCTTCATATAAATCGGCAGGAAGAATATGAGAAAAGTTGTAACCCTCCAGCATATTTATGGAAAAAACCGGGAAAGAATGGCTGAACTCCTGAAAAACCTGGTTGAGAATGAATTGAAAGACCTTGAAGTAAAGGTTGAGGTCTCTATCACCCCGGAAAACTGGGCAGAATATTCCCTTGAAGGGGAAGACGAAGAGGTGTCAGCAAACCTTCTGGGATCCAGATACGGAAGCCCTGCAAAAAAAGCTGAACCTGGAAAGGTATACATGGGATTTCTTCAGGCTTTTCCGGAAGATGCTTTTATGGTTAATATCGGGATCCCTGTGCAGGTTGAAGCTGAAGAACTCAAAGCCCTGGGCAACGGAAAGCCAAAACAGCTTGCATCAAGGTTTGGCCTGATCCCGCACCTGCCGGTTGAGATTGAAATACTGGAAGCAAACAAAAAAATAAAAGCCCGCTTCACCAAAAAACAGCTTGACCTCTGGTGGAGCTGGAAAAAAGCAAGTACAGATAGGGTTGTCATTAATGCTGCTACCCGCTCGGAAATTAAAAGTGCAATAAAGAAGACAGGACACGGCAGGGACATTTATGAAGTCGAACGCCTTGGGCTGCTTGAACATGCAGTCGTATGCCGCGAAACGACAGATGGGCCAGGGATTGTGGCAGCAATAGGACCTCGCCTGAAGTCAGAAATGGGAGTCGTAATAGGGGATTCCCGTTAAATATTTTTAATACCACCTGTACAGTGTATGCCTGCCCACATATGCACCTGCCTGAAAGAAAAAAAATATTTATGTAAAACTGTAAATCTAAAAAAATAATTCAGATTGTAATCTCGAAAAGACAGTGGGTGTGTCCGGTTCCATAACATTCGATTTCCAGAACGCCGCATTCATTTCCCAGTTTTTCTTTGAGGATCCCTTCAATTATTCCTTCTCTTAGGGCACAGAAAGGTTTTCCTGTCACAGGCATGGACATGGCCTTGAAATCATCTTCGACCCGAAGAGCAGGAGAGTTTTCCATTAGTACCGAGACCTGGCAGTCTCCGTGAAATTCAAGAAAAACTGCAATCTCTTTTAACAGGGCTCCAAGAATAGTGGATTCAAAATTAGAAGAGAGTTGCTTTCCAATATCGATCCCAATCATCCTGACAACAGGGGCATTATCAATCCCGTAAGCTTCAAAACCGAACCGAAGCGTATGAAAAAGGGCTTCCATAAAACGGACCCTGTCATTTCCGTTTGCAGCAACGATTTCCAGCAGACTCCTGTAATGCTCTATGAATGGCTCCTGAGAGCAGCCCATGTAATGAGAAGTCAGAGAATAGATCTTTTTACGCCGGTCTTCAGGATGAAAATTTTCTGCAACCAGCTCGCATGACCTGAGGTCATTAAGATGAACGGAAATGGTTGATTTAGCCTTTGCCGTATATTTTACGATTTCGTCAAAAGATTTTGGCTCTTCCCTGAGAAAATTCAGGATCTGGAGTTTAACAGGGCTGTCTACGGCTACTGGTCCTTTTTCTGTATAAAAGAATTCAGTCTTATTCTCAGGTTTTGCCATAATATCTTTAGATAAGTTGTATTTTGCATATATAAAATGTTCGCGTGACTACGAATAATCAAATATAATATATAATAATTCAGAAATAAAAGGATATTAAAAAAGAACAGTAGAGTGTGAAATATTGAGTGAAATGAAATGGCTGGAATAAGAGCGCAAAAGCAAATGAGAAAGTAAAATAAAATATAGTACGGATAAACTAAAAATAGAACTCCAGACAAAATACACAGGAAAAAAGGGTGCTGTGAGAATAAGTGATAAAAAGGTTTTAGAAAACCTCACTCCAGAAAAGCAGTGAATAAAACCCAGCCCGTTTATGAATAATTTTTAAAAAAACCAAAGGGGAAAACACATGGGATTGATCTCAAGGATGGAAACGGTATTCAAGTCCAAAATGAACAAAGTGCTTAACAGAATGGAAGACCCAAGGGAAACGCTCGATTACTCTTATGAAAAGCAGCTGGAACTGCTGCAGAATGTAAAAAGGGGCGTTGCAGAGGTAACGACTTCTAAAAAGCGCCTCCAGCTCCAGAAGGCAAAACTGCTTCAGAGCAATGAGAAGCTCGAAAAGCAGGCAAGGGAAGCAGTTGCAGCTGACCGTGAAGACCTTGCAAGGCTTGCCCTTGAGAGAAAGGCTGCCCTCCAGCAGCAGGTCGATGGGATTGACAGGGAAATTGCCGAGCTCGAAAAACAGGAAGAAAAGCTCATAGCAGCAGAAAAGCGCCTTTCAACAAAGGTCGAGATCTTCAGGACAAAGAAGGAATCCATTAAAGCCCAGTACTCTGCGGCTGAAGCCCAGGTTAAGGTTAACGAATCCGTTACCGGGATCAGTGAGGAAATGGCAGATGTCGGCCTTGCTCTTGAGAGGGCTGAGAACAAAACCGAAGAAATGAAAGCCCGCGCTGAAGCTATTGATGAATTGATGGAAGCCGGCACACTCGAGGACCTTACAGGCGGCAGGGACGATATAGAACGTGAGCTGGCAAAAATAAGCGCCCAGACCAGTGTGGAATCCGAACTTGCGAAACTTAAAGCCGAAGCAGGGAAGGAACCTGGAAAGACAAAAGCTTCTGAAGAAGTCAAAGGTCAGGAAGAGGGAAAGGAGGTCTGAAAATGATTATCAGGATTATGGGGGAAGGCCAATACCGGGCGCCTGAGGCCCTTTGTGATGAATTAAACCAGATAGATAACAGAATAGTAGCCCTTGTTACGGAAGGAAAAAACGAGGAATTTCGGGCAGAACTTGCAAGATTGATTTCCGAAATAAAGGAAAAAGGAGAAGCAATTGGAGCCGAAGAGATAATGAAGTCAGACATTATCGTGCCTCCTGAAGACCTGAGCCTTGAAGAAGCAAGAGAAATATTTAAGGGATCAGGGATATTTGAAGATTAAAAAATGAAGATTAAGAACTGAAGATTAAATGAAGATTAAAGAACTTTAATTTAGTAAAAAGCGGGTCAGGGGCATCTATAGAAGGTTCAGGCAGAATGCCTATTTAAACTGAATGTCTATTTAACCTCACTTGCTTTATACCTGACCCTCGAAATTTTGTCAATTACAGTTATTATTTATCTTTTATAATATCAACCGACTACTATGGGAACACCCAGATTTTGTGCTCCCCGTATAATCATTACAGAAACTTTTGAGTATCTGAGCACATTCTCTGCCACACTTCCTATAAGGAATCTTTTGATCCCTGTAAGACCCTGCGTGCCCATAACTATCAGGTCAATGTTATTCTTCTCGGCATACTCAATAATTTTTTCAGCCGGGCTGCCTCTCAAATGCACAGCCTCCACTTTAATTCCGGCTTTGTTTCCAAGGTCCTGTACATAGTCGGTTGCAACTCCTCCCTTATAGGTAAGATATTTCTCAAACGCTTCTGTCCAGCCCATAACAGTCCGTGAAGTTCCTGCATGCTCGGTAGAAACAACATACAGGGCATAAACCTCAGCTCCTGTTGCTTTTGCAATACCTATTCCATAAGAAGCTGCTTTTCCGGCGTTTTCCGAACCATCCGTTGCAATCAGGATTTTTTTGAAACGACTTTCACTTATTTTATCCACCCCTTATAACCTATATTAAAATATACGGGCATTACTATTAAAGTCATCCTGAAAGGAGAATAAGTCCTCAAAAGAGTCATCGGGTCCAGAAGTATATTTTATCTCCTGAGACCATTTTCAGTCATTCTGAATAATAGCAACCAATTAATCAGGGAGCAACTTATATTCACAAAAAATTGATATGCCCCTTCAGCGTCATAGCTGCTCGTTTTTCAGCTTATCCTTTCCGGATTATATCCCTGAATTTAATCCTGAATTCCGTGCCGATTTCTCTTTTCAACTCAAGACCGCCTTCCATCTGACTCACAAGTGCGTTTACAAGCTGTAAGCCAAGAGATTCCGGGTTTTTGATGTCCAGCTCTTCAGGAATACCTCTCCCATTATCTGCAAAAACAAGAGTAAATTTTTCGTCTGTCACTTCACTGGCTTTTTCCCTGAAAAGTTCGATGTTTATTTCTCCTCCCCTGTCCTGGGGAAAAGCGTATTTAACTGAGTTGGTGAAAAGTTCATTGATTATAATGCCCAGAGAAACTGCTGTGTCAACCCCGAGAAAAACGTTATCCACATTAAGGTGTACCCGGATATCCGAACTCTCAGTGCCGTAGGACCTGCGGAGGTCAGTTATTAACTTGCATATATAAGAAGAGAAATTGAGAATGTCAAGATTTCCTGACTCATAAAGTTCTTCGTGTATAAGTGACATTGACACGATGCGGTTTTCACTCTCTCTGAAAGCCTCTGTGATCTGTTTATCACTGAACTTCTCAGCCTGCAAGTCCAGAAGGGATGAGACAATCTGCAGGTTATTCTTGATTCTGTGGTTGATCTCTTTTTTCCGGATCTGCTCGGCTCTCACAAGGGCTTCTTCTGCAAGCTTCCTTTCAGTAATGTCAATGACAACACCCTGGAAATAAACAGCTCTTCCCTCTTCATCCCTCTGGATGAAAGTCCTCTCATCGACCCAGCGCAGTTCTCCTTCTTTTGTGAAGATGCGGTATTCCATTTTGAAGCCGTCACCTTTATCCTCAACACAGCGGGCAAGCTGTTCAGTAACGTTTTTTATATCTTCCTGGTGGACAATACCTCCGTAGAGAATTCTTCCAGATGTGAAGTCTTCAACATCATACCCAAGCTGTGAGATATTTTCAGATACAAAATCGGCAGGCCATTTATCTTCGTTCCGCCATAGAAAGACGATCGCAGGGCTGTTATTTATTACTGTCCAGAGCACTTTTTGCACTTCAAGGGCTATTTTCAATGCCTCTTCACTTTCCATGAAAACACAGCTCTCTGGCATCATGTCGGTAAGCTCTCCAGACACCCCCGAAGACCCTCCTGTTTTTCTTTTGTAAATAGCTGTAAGGCTCTTTGGAATTACTTCTTCCAGCTCATGCATGGAACCGGTAGTTTTTTTGTTTAAAAAATTTCTAGATTTTTCGGTAGGAAATTCGATGTGGCTTTGAATTTCCCGGGTTACATCTTTAAAATAAGCGGGATCCGGGGCGTTCTCAAGAAGGGATTCTAAAAAGAGTATCCTGTCCTGAAGTTTTATGTCAACTTTTGTACATTTCTGGACTTTAAGGACCAGAGACAGGATATACCTTAAAAAACGTACCTCTTCAGGAGCAAACTCATCCGGCCCTGTTCTGTAAAGCGTCACAACCATACTGGTGGTTCCCTGGCTTCTTATAAAAACACTGATCCCGCCCGCAAGTTCATTTAACTTCTCAGGCTGTCCAATACATCCAATCTCATGAATAAAAAGTTGATTTTCCGGAAGATCAATGCAGCCATGAGAATGCCTGAAAATCCTGCAAAATTCGGCTTTGAGAGCAGAAGCTACCATCTTTGCAGTCCGGTCCATAAAGGTTTGAGGAAATACTTCTTGCTGTGTTTCCCTCATGAATAATGTTTTCTTTTTTTCTGTCATTGAGGCAGATCCATCCCTCTGAATATGTACATATCCCTATTCTCCCGATTTAAAAGCAAGTCAGTATTCTTTTGTATTCCATTTTACTTCAATGTTTAAAGCTTCTTTCTTTCGGGTCATTTTGAGCGGTGGCGCAAACATACCCCGTTACTTGCATCTGGATATTATTGTGGAAAAGCAGGTTGAAGCTGTGCAGCAAGTTTGTTCGCCCAGGCACGGACCGCCGTCCAGTCCCGCACGTCGATTGCTGGCATCTTGTGTAAGGGGCTTGCCGGCAGTCTGGCAATTAAGTTATCAGGGAAACGTAGCTTCTCCGGGTCGAACTTGCCGCCAAATATTTCTATAGCGATAGGTGTAAGCCAGGGAAACTTCGCAAGCTCCTTATCGAGCTGTGCGCGAACCTCCTTCCACTCTTCTTCCTTATCATGAAATGGCCCGAGTGCAAAAACGGCTACTGGCCTCTCTGTGAGGGCTTCACGGTGCCGTGAGAGAAAAGCACGCGCGTCCTTGTGCCAGCGGGACATGTAGATCGGCGCACCAAGCACAACTGCGGTGTATTCTTCAAGTGCCTCTACTTTTCGCATGGGTTCAAGGTCTGCCTCAAGGCCAGATTCACGTAGCGCAGCCGCAATTGCCTCGGCTACTTCCTGAGTTGAACCATACCTGGAAGCATAAGCCACAAGAACTTTGATTTTCATCTGGATCAATCCCCCCATTATCTGTTATCTTAGATCCTATTTCTTATAATCTTCGGAAACGGCTCCCCAGTCGTTATTGTTTTCCATAATTGGCTGAAGTCTCAAATTTTAGCAAATATATGAAATTCACTTTTCAAAACCGATATGTAACAAAGGTTAGAAACCAATTTATTTGCAAAATTATATAATTACTTAGTATCTACTAATTTATCACATAATTGGTTGGGCAAATAGTACAGGTTTGGATTAATGTGGCTTTAGTAATAAGATTATCAGATATTATTACAGAACCTGAAAAATATCCTAACTATAAACTGTACATTGACTTTGAAAAATAAAGCTACCTGGGGGATATAAATGAAATTTAAGGGGAAGATCTGTTCAATAGCTTTAGCTTCAGCATTCCTGGTTTTTGTTTTTTTGATTTTAAGCTCAGCTGCAGCTTCAGCGGTTCAAGTTACGAAAATTGGCACCGGATACGATCCCGCTGTTTATGGTGACAGGGTAATATGGACAAACGGGGTCGTTATTCATCTATACAACCTGACCGACAGGACAGACACTACGTTTAGCTCTTCTGGAGCTTCTAGTCCAGATATTTACGGCAATAAATTAGTATGGCATGATGAAAGCAGTGGAACACCAAGGCTTGCGGTGTACGATATCCCAACAGCCAAAAAAAGTTACATCACGCAGGATGTAGACCAATATAGCAAACCTGCCATTTACGGCGAAAGAATCGTCTGGAGTGCAAATGAGAGTGTATATCTGAGGAACATATCTACATCCACACAGGAAAAAATAGGAAACGGCAGTAATCCTGACATATATGACACAAAAGTGGTGTATTACTCATATTCAGAAGACCCAGAAGTGGATATAACTATCAGGATGTATGACATCAATACAAAGGAAAGAATAACTGTTAATTCATATGGAGATCCGAACATTCCGCATATATGGTGTACTAACGTCATCTGGTCTGACGTATATAATCATCAGGGATATATTGCAATGTATAATACATCAACAAAGAAGACCATAGACGTCACACATCCACTTGACACCGACCCGGATGGAAATGAATACGGCGCCAGTACAGGGACACACATTGCCATACAAAATGATAAAATTGTATACAATAAATGTGTTGATGATTATGAAGGCAAACCTGGAGTATATGTATATAACATCTCTACAGGACAAAGCACACTGGTATATGACTATCCTGAAGAAGTTTATACGACACCAGAAGTATACAATAACACTGTTGTATGGGGAATGGACAAGAACTATGTTGATAGTACGGCTGGCAATGATATCTATTTATGCGACCTTGCAGCCTGACCCGAAAATCTTACGGTAAAGTGAGTGGT
>DUGS01000167.1:3095-6085 GCA_013331265.1 Methanosarcina sp. | reverse complement strand
CGACAGGGAGGAGTAGTTCACTTTTGAAGCCTAAAGTCAAGCATTAAAAGGTTACCGCAAAAAACTTTTGATTGGGAAGAGCAATTTAATTTTCTGGGATAGGTTATGGAAAAGAGCTCTAAATCAAATGAGAATGAAGCCACTTCTCAAAAATATATTACGGATGCGGAACGAAAACAGCTATTGT
The DNA here is from genome assembly GCA_013331265.1 of Methanosarcina sp. Taxonomy (GTDB): domain Archaea; phylum Halobacteriota; class Methanosarcinia; order Methanosarcinales; family Methanosarcinaceae; genus Methanosarcina; species Methanosarcina sp10923u. The sequence goes on along the minus strand of DUGS01000167.1, from coordinate 5,898 downwards.
CTACTCTACATTCCCGCCTCTTCTGGGTAGGGCAGCGTATCCCGGATTATATGGAGTTTAAGGGAAAGAGATACCCGCTTCATAATTATGTATGGCAGATGATTAAGAAAGATACCCTTACTCCAGAGGAAAAATCTCTAATAAATAAATGCATCGATATTATTTCGGCAAAAGAGAAAGAGAATGAAAAGGAACTTGAAGAGAAGCCTCTTACGGTGGAAGAGGCAAAGTCCCTGTATCATGAGACTGCAGGCTTGCTGCGCGCAATAATGGACCTTAAAGAAATTGAAAGTGGGGCTCTTAAAGAGAGCACAAAACGCTTTCAGGAACAATTTATTGGCCAGAGGGTTAAGGATGCCAAGCTCTGGCTTGAATTCATTAAGAAAGTGTCGAAGTGAAATCGCATAGCTCCGAAACGATTTCAAATTCACTCGTTGCAGTACCAGCCTGGAATATTTCCTGAGCAAAAGTTATATCTCCGGGAATCATTTATGAAAAGCTGATGTTATTCAAGAACCGACACGTCATCTCAATGAAAGATTTTTCACGGGAAGAGATCGATTATGTTCTGGATACCGCAGAAAAACTCGAACCTGTAGCCAGGGGGGAAAAAAGGTCCAGGCTGCTGGATGGAAAAATCGTTTCTCTTCTTTTTTTTGAACCAAGCACAAGAACAAGACTGTCTTTTGAGGTTGCTGCCCGGAGGCTCGGTGGGCAGGTCCTGAATCTGGGTTCAGTTGAGGCAAGTTCTGTTATGAAAGGGGAAAACCTTGCTGATACTATCCGTGTGATCAGTAAATATTCTGATCTTATCGTACTGCGTCACCCCCTTGATGGGTCGGCACGGATGGCTGCGGAATTTACAAGCGTCCCTTTGATCAATGGGGGAGACGGTTCTATCAATCACCCTACCCAGACTTTTCTTGATCTCTATACCATCCGCAGGGAGAGCCATCTTGAGGGCTTGAAAATTGCCATGGCTGGAGATCTAAAATATGGAAGGACCGTCCATTCTCTCTGCCATGCGCTATCTCTGTATGGAGCAGAAATGACCTTTGTTTCGCCTCCGGAACTAAGGATGCCCTCAGAAATTGTTCGTGTGCTTAGGAAGCAAAATATCCGCGTAAAAGAAACAGAGTCTCTTGAAGAAATAATAGGGGATATCGATGTTCTTTACATGACAAGGGTGCAGAAGGAACGTTTTCCTGACCCTGTGGAATACGAAAAGGTTAAGAATAAGTTGAAGGTTACGGGCGACCTTTTAAAAGCCGCAGCCCCTGGACTTAAGGTACTTCACCCTCTCCCAAGAGTAAATGAGATTTCTCCTGATGTTGATGAAACCCCTCATGCATGTTATTTTGAGCAGGCTTTTTATGGAGTTCCTATACGGATGGCTCTTCTCGCTCTGACAATCGGGGTGATTGAATGAAAGAAAAAAGGGACCTGAAAATCCAGGCAATCGAAAATGGGACTGTAATTGATCATATAACGTCTGGGCAAGCTCTGAATGTCCTGCGTATTCTGGGAATTTCCAGCGCTTTTCGGGCGACTATCAGTTTTGTGATGAATGCTTCCGGGGCACGAGGCAGGAAAGACGTTGTTAAGATAGAAGGCAAGGAACTCAGTGTCGAAGAAGTTAACAAAATAGCCCTTATCTCTCCTAAAGCCACAATCAATATCATAAGGGATTTTCAAGTAGTTCAGAAAAATAACGTAGTGCTTCCGTCTTATGTGGAAGGAGTTGTCCGCTGTAAAAACTCAAAATGCATATCAAATAGCAGTGAACCTATTGAATCCAAATTTTCAGTACTGCAATCCGAAGAAGGAGTTTCCCTTCACTGCCTGTACTGTGAACACGTAATTTCCGAAGATATTGCGGAAAACTTGCTGTAAAGATTTTTCTGAATAATTCAGACTTAAGCTTCAGCTCAAAAATTTCCGCAAAAAAGGTATAGCTTCTAAAAAACAGCTAGCTTCTAAAAAAAGCTTCTAAAAAATATTAAAAACTTGCTGTAACCGGAAGGAGAAATCTAAATCCGGTTAAATGTTCACTTCGTTAATCTGAATGGTCCTTTCAGTATTTCTGAGTGAGAGGCCATTTGCAGACTTTTTTTCACAGTCCTGCGTCCCATACAACGTTAAATTGCAGTTGGTATCTCAGTATAGTTTACAAATATTCCATACTCCTTCGCAGAATCGAAAAGAATATGAGATCGGGCGGATAATTCATAAAAGGATGTCTGGATTTGAGGGGAAGAGTTCATGAAAGACGAGAAAAACACAAACAAAACAGAATATATTGGTTACCAGGAGCGCAATAAACTCCTCTGGAGCCTCAGGAGTGACTTTGCCTGGGCAGGAAAGAAAATTCCTGAGGGCGTGGAGATAGATGGTGAGGAGTACAGGCTGCGCGACATGGTCCGGGAACTTGGAGAAAAAGAACTCCTCAGTCCGGATGAAACTGCCGATATCAGGGCTCTGATCCCTAAACTGAAGGAAAAGGCAAAAGCAGATGAAGAACTGCTCGAAAACGAAGAACTTACAGCAGCAGAAGCAGAATCCCTCTATGAAGAAGCAATCGGGCTTTTGCGGGCGGCAATGGACCTTAAGGACAGGCTTGAAGGAAAAGTCGGAGAGAAAGGTGCCGCCGAATTCAAGCGTATGCTTAACACCCAGAAGCTTGTCGATGAAAAACGCTTTCAGGAACTTATTAAAAGCTTGAAATAATGAGTTTGTTTGTAATTTCTCCAGTATATTCCGGCTTCAGGGAATTTCAATTTCTTTTCTCTTTCTATCTCTTTTC
>DUGS01000167.1:2099-2898 GCA_013331265.1 Methanosarcina sp. | reverse complement strand
CTTTTCTCTTTCTATCTCTTTTCTTATTCCTTCTCGTTTCTGAGGATCGCGGTAATTTCTTCTGGTTCTTCGGTGTATAACCAGATTTTCAGGTTTGATTTCGTGGTTACTTTAATGGCTCGTTGATAAGGTGACGTGAGTTCGCTATTGTAAAACATTACAAGGAACATTGCCAGTAATGCAAGTTGGCTTAGAAATAGACTTAGTTCAACATAATCTGGAAATGACATCTTCAGATCATGCAAAGTTGTCATTATCTCTTTTTTAAAGTAAAGTGGTATCCAGATAACGTAAAGTAATCTCATCAGCCAGCAAATGAAAGGATTTCCTGTCCTTCTTACTGAGATTTGTTTAATGTCCTCTTTTTTGATCACGGTTAACTTATGCATAGGTTTTTTGATAATGATTTTTCCGGGCATTACTGAAGCAGTATTTGGACGGTTAAGAAATAACATGAGAGGCATAAGGAATATAATAAGGCCTGAAAATATGACTAAATTAGAGCCTTCAGGAACACATGTCCAGAAAAACAATGAGACTATTATTGTGAAAAGAGTGATTATTAATGCCCATAATACCCATCTCCCATCAAAGAGGCTAACTCGCAACTTAAAAATTCTATTTTCGTGCATATCCAGGGGAGATTGTACTAGTTGAATGTTCCTATTTTCTAATTTGAATTCAGAGAAGCAGTCTTCCTGTCCATCTTTCTGAAGAGAGTTTTTCATCGGGCACCAGCCCATAAATTTTCTGATGTATCTACTAAATACCATCTCATACCCCTTCACAAATGCCTTTC
>DUGS01000167.1:0-1909 GCA_013331265.1 Methanosarcina sp. | reverse complement strand
TGCCTTTCAATAAAAAATTTAAGCTCTTCAGCCGAGGCTTCATCCGTGACCATGGAATAATAAGGAGTCCATTCATACCATTTTTTGTGTCTGGTCTTGATGTACAGTTGCGTATTCAGATCCCAGAACCGCATTTTTTGTTTCATCTCCACAAACAGCAGGAGAGGAAGTACTGAGACCAGTAGCAGGAGTGCTTTCCATTCTCCTTCTGCAACAGCAATGTAAACTACAAATCCACAAAGGGCAATTCCTCCAATTACTAGAAGCAGGGACATTTTCTTTGAACGTTTTTCAAGCTTGTGCGAAGTCACACTTTCAATCTTTTCATAAGGAATTTCAAATTTCTTCAATCTGAAGACATGCAGGTGTACCCCGAATCTGTCTACCAGAACTGCTGCCTCGAGAGTTTTGAGATATAGAAAGTAGTAACAGGTGTTAAGCAGGAAGAGACTTACCAGGAAGAGTGTAATATCCTCCAGATGCCTCAGAAGCAGGCTGATGCTTATATAATAAAGTATAAAAACCAGAGTTGAATTTGCAGGAAATACTACATTTGAAGTTCGGAATTCCGGAATATTTTCTGTTTTTCCGGAAATTGGGTCCATATTTGCAAAGTAACAGGACTTTTTTGTTTGCGGTGCCATTCTCTTGCAAGCCGGACACCATCCCATCAGTTTTTTGATCTGATCAAAAACAAAAGTCTTGTTGGGCATCTATTTACTCTCCAGAATTATGTACGACTTCTTCCATCCGTAGCCTTTGTCAATATAAATCACTTTACGGTTCTTCTTCTCCCAGTAAAGTATCTGAAGATATTCAAGCCACATACTGACCAAGAAACCTCCAATGAATGAAATCATTGCTTGAACGGCAAGTACCCCACCATTAGCTTTAATGTAAGATAGCACAAAATGAACCACTAACACGGTCGCGAATGTAATAATTTTTCTCTTATTTGAGTACTCGGTAACTGGTTGTTTTATCAGGTCGTCATATCTTTGCATTTGAGTCTTCCAGTAAAGTATTGTGACTGACAGGGAAATAAAAGACCCGGCAAGTAAAAAGGTCAGTTTTATGCCCGTTTGATAAAATACCAGGAGACAGATAATAGTGAAAAAAGTGTAAACGAGGAGAGTTCGCGTACTTGCTTTCCGTAGCCAACCGGGATTTTTCATATCTCCGTTTTCTCCCCCTGCTTTGTCTGGAATATCAGAATTAAAATTTTCAAGGTTAATATGCTGTCTGGCTTCGTGTGCTCTAACATTAGGACACCATCCCATCAGTTTCTTGATGTATTCGGTATTCAGGTTCACAGTTCTCCCTCCTTTTCACCAACAGCATACGTCTTATGGAAGCCATTTTCATGTTTTATATAAATTTTCATGTGATTTTTCTTCTCCCAATAAATTAGCTGAAGACTTGTTCCCCACATAGTAAGAATCCAAAGTCCTGCAATAAAAGAATACATTGACTGAGAGTCAATAAAGTAGGGAGTATGATAAGATCGGAAGACCATATACGGAAAAATCAAAAACCAGATTAAGGATAAGAAAACATAGAAGATTACTATTTTTGAGACATAACGAACATCAGGTTTTTTTATCAGCGCATTACACTCATGTATCAGTTTTTTCCAGCAAAGTGAATTTAGCAGCAAAGAAAACAAAATACCCGAAAAGAAGAACTCTGAATCTACACCTTTTCGGAACAACATAATTGTGTAAAAAGGAGTTAAGAAAAGCGTTGGCAGGAGTAATCGGACGTCAAGCCTGGAAAAGAGCTTGGAATATCGGCCCAGAATCCCAGGACTTATTGCTTTTTCTCCTCCAGACTGATCATATTCTTCAAAATTATCAGAGCTAATCCGGGACCCGGTTTCAAGCGTTTTTACATTCGGGCACCATCCCAT
>DUGS01000018.1:2639-3194 GCA_013331265.1 Methanosarcina sp. | reverse complement strand
ATTATATTTCCACCCCAGCCCCCTCAAATCCTTCGATTGGGAATTCGAAGATTGCGCCGCTGATTTGAACAAGAGATGACATCTTAAACCTTCGATTTCTCAAACCTTTTTCCTTAATTCCTCATACATCTCCCGTGAAATTCTGCCCTGCTTCAGGATTTCCTTTATCAGACCAGTACCCAGATCTTCGTTTCCATGCACAGGCACTACTGTTTTTTTGCCGTCAGGATGAACGTATCTAACATGGCTTCCGACCTGATGCACCTTTTGAAAACCAAGCATCTCAAGTATTTTGCACATTTCCTTCCCGCTCACAGGAAGGAGTCTACTCATACTTTTACCTCTACCTGCTGAATTCCTATAAACTTTAGAGGTAAAACATCTTCAAGTTCCTCGGCTTCAAGACAGACCTGTATCGCTTCTCTTATACGCTCCATAGCCTGCTCAACCGTTTTTCCCTGAGTATAGCACCCCGGTATGTCAGGAACTTTTGCAATATATATCCCGTCTTCGTCCTGCTCGATCAGGACCGTATAATTCAAGCTCTTGCCTTCC
>DUGS01000018.1:2246-2419 GCA_013331265.1 Methanosarcina sp. | reverse complement strand
TCTGTGAGTATTTAAATCTGCTACCGCTAAAATTGAATGCAAAAAATTGATAAAAATCAGCGGAAACCGGAGCGATATATCTTTTTTATTATATTTCTTCCGCCCTGCTCTTCAAAATCCTTCGATCGAAATATTCTTCGATTGCGTTGCCTTTGATTGGATTTAGGCATCCC
>DUGS01000018.1:408-2089 GCA_013331265.1 Methanosarcina sp. | reverse complement strand
TGGATTTAGGCATCCCGAATAACTGTTGTTTCCTTTTTAATTCCTAATGAGGTACGAGCTTACTGAATTTTCAGTCAGCAAGTACCCATATCCTCAGACATTCAGACTATAAACACTTCACATAAGGCAAACTAAGAACACCGCAAATATAATACGAAAAATCTGTAAAAATCGAATAAGTGTATAACTATTGAATACATAACAAGACTGTCTGGTAGGTGATCCTCATCAAAGACGAAATATTTCTTATAAACAATGAAGGCGACCTTGTAAAGAAGGTCGAGCAGGAATACTCCGCTGAAGAGATTCTCCAGAAACTATTATCCGACTATCCAAACTTCATTCAGGGAAGGCAGATTGACAGTGAAGACCCCCGCAGATGGCTCCTAGGGTGAAGGTTCAGTAGATGGTTCATTCTATGGGATGATTAATTTGAACTACCCTCAGAGAAAAAAACAAACTGGACTTTTGGGGTATACACCTATGGAAAAGCTGAGATTCACTTTCAGTGAATGAAAGACCGAAACCCCTTCAACGACCGGGAAAAAAGACTGGAAATTCTCACAAAACTTAATGAAATCCCCTATATTGAGATCCCTGAAAATTCAATTGACATGAGGCCCAGTATCGACCTTCAAGCACTGGTTAAGGAAGATAATCTTGAAAAATTTCTGAAGATTTTTGACTGGGTCATTGAAGATGAGTAAAAATTTCTTTGAAACTTTAAAAACATCTTTCATTAAATGTTGGTGTTTTTATGAAAAAATTAGCTGTAACAAAACATGGAAAAGACATATTGAGGATAATCCCCATTATAAAAGCTAATAGTATAGAATTAAAAATAAAAATATTTCCTCAATGTAATTTGAACTTTTTGAGCTACCTCGGTAAAAAAACAGATTCTATTTCAAGTGGTGAAGAAATTACATACCACAATTCAAGAGATAATAAAAATCCGAAAGTACATGTAAAAACAAAAGATGGAAAATACAAATGCCTTTTTGAGGAAGTAGTAGATATTGAAATCGACAACATAATACCATTTCCAATTTTCAAAATGAACATTGCAGATCTTGGCACTAAAATATATAAGGAGAAAAAAGAGAATCGTCAGATAGAACTTGAAGAAAACTCTACATCTGATATCAACACATTTGAACTTTATCTAGTAAATGATAAATATGAAGGAGACCCGTCAAAAACTATTTTTAGATGTTTGGATCTATTAAGATCGGTTTTCCCAATTGATTATTTAATATCAGACGGTGCAGATTATATAGAAACTTTTAAATACAATTTATCAAGAGGTCCAATATGCCTTATGACGGGTATAAAAATTGGAAAATATATTTTTTTATGTAAGCATTATATAGAAAATAATATTAAGGAAAATACAATTTCATTTTATGAGAATAAATATTACTTTGATTTGATCGTAACGACTCCAATGTGCATTGAATTGGATGGAAAATTAAGTGCGGTAATGCCTGCATACTTATTTGATTTAGATGAATTTCCTTTCCAAAATGAAGCCGATATGTATATTTTAGATAAATGGAGAAAAATATTTGGAGATTCTGAAAATAAGATTAAAGGTCTTAAATTCAAAAGAAAAACAATACTAATACAAAGAACTTGGGGATAATAAAGAATCTTTTTCACCAGAACTTCTTCGTCTTCA
>DUGS01000018.1:0-148 GCA_013331265.1 Methanosarcina sp. | reverse complement strand
CGCCTCTTCATCCACCCTCATTTTCTCAATCACCCTTGACGTCGTTTCAGGCCCTATTCCCCGGCTGGCAAGTGCAATAACCGCCTTTTTCCCCTGTGAGCGGACTATGCTTGCATTCCTGTAGACTCTCTGTATCCGTTTCTTTTCT
>DUGS01000146.1 GCA_013331265.1 Methanosarcina sp. | reverse complement strand
CAGAAGATCTGAGACGTTACCCGGGAATTCTACAGCCATGTTGAACTCACACTCTGGTCTCTGCCTGCTTTGCGCTGGTGATTGTTGGTTTCGTATTGAAGGCGTCCCTTCCGGCGGGTGTCCGGTCGAATCTCCAGTTCTCGGGATCGGTCTCACCGCTTCCATTCACAGTTCCCGTATGCATGGTGCAGGAGTTTTCGCTATCGCTCGAAGTGGGCTTATACTGCCTGACCAGGCTCTCAGGAGGAAGCACCACGTCGCACAGGGCGTTTAACATCTTTTTCCCATAGTCCGTCGATGTGTAATGCACTCTCCTCCGGTCGCCGACGTCCTCCAGTCTTCTCACTTTCTTCGCGATGAGACCACCGTCAACCAGAGACTTCAGGATACGGTCCATCTCGCTCGGATTCGCCCCGAAGGTATCCTTGAGTTCGTTAAAATACATCTCCTCCCCAAGTGCAAGCGCTATGTATACGGCCCATCTGGCATCCGTCGAGAGTTCCATCACGGACTCACGAACTTCAATGGGTACCCGGTTTAAGTGAGCTTCCACAACTGTCCGGTCCATGCCGACACCTCCACCATGAATAGTTCTATTATTGTAACTTATATCAATCTTTCCCGGATTATCAGTTACATTACTGCAACTCCCATCGTTATGTATCCCGCAGACGAGAAACTGTCAAATGAGCCATAGTATTCTGATACCCGACGAAATCGCAGACCGGGTTCAACTATACAGGCATTTTAAGAAAAACACTAATATCGCAATATATGGCTCATTCCAGCAGTCACGAAAGGGGGACCTTCTTACACTGAGAGGTTACCTGCGGGCATATGGCTACCTGAACGCCAGGATTTTGAAGATCTTTGTGAGAGACTAGTGCCCCTTGTCGCCTAAATCTCTAGATCATCGAGTAGAGCCACCTGAGTTTCACCCTTGCATCTCCGGCGGTGAACTGCCGGCGACACCCATCTGTGCTTGGTTGCGTTGCCAGCTCCATGCATCTGTTTCCGCCTTCGGCGCTTCGATTATCGGGATCCTTCGCTTCAGGCACTGGCGTGTCAGAGCACCGAGTTCAGCCTCGGTAATATTCAGCCAATTCCCATCTCATCGCCAATAAGGAGTATATTTTAATCTCGAATTAAGAGACTTTCTCGATATTGTTCAGCAGGTGGTTCTTTTACGAAATCAATAACCTTATCATAGTTTTCCCTAATGATTTTTTCAAGCTCATTGGCATCCGCAACAAAAAACTCCCGCCTATTATTGATTTTATTTAGCCTATTTTTATGAAAATGCTGATGAATTATAGCCTCTAGAGCGGGAGCATTATCAGAGAAAATCATTGCATGAGTATCAAATGGAAATGGTACAGAAGAATCACCTAGCTCATATACCCTCTCATAAGGATCTAACCTGCGAGTCATACCGATCTTGAATACATTTTTGCCAAATGCACCAATGTTCGAAATGACATAAATGTAACCTGCTTTAGCATTTTTCTCTCGATAATCTACGAGTTTCTCTTCCTCATCTAAAGTTAGTCTTTCTTTTTGTAATTTTTCCAATTTTGAATTTAAATCGATTAATTCTTGTTCATTGATAGAAGTTGAGATTCTTTGTGTAATTTCCGCAATAACTTGTGCATAATGCTTCTTTTCTTTTGCGATTTTCTCTCTGGCTAACTTGATTTCCCGTTCTAATTTCTGTTGTTCTCTGAGTTCCTCTCTTAATTGTGCTTGCTCTTCTTTTTCTTCCTGTTTCTTCAGTTGGTATTCATATGCGAGATGAAGCTCATCAAATTTTAATTTTCTATATTCCTGTGATAAAGAGACCCGCGTTATTTCACCCAGCTTATTAATAGTGTCAAATGAAGTGCTCATCCTTTTTTCGCTTTGCTCAATATTATTAAACCTTACATGGTCAACGCAATAATCACATTCATTATTGAAAGATCTTAACAGTAACTTTTTTAATGATTTTGCAAATTTTTTACCTTCACTCTTACTATTATTAACTGTCCATTCTGTTGGGCAAGATGCGGCCCGGTCGGCTTTAATCATTTCTTTTTGTTTTTCTCTGATTTTATCGAGTTTCAGCTTGTATTCGGTACTATTTTGAAAAACGAAATGTGGTTTGTATAATGCAAAAGATTCAAGCATTATTTCTTCATCAGATGAAACAATTTGTATTTTAAGTTTTTTTAATTCCTGCTCTGCCTGGTTAATTTCGTTCTGACTTTTTTGCTTATTTACCTCTAAATTTTGGATATCGGCTTTTAATTTATTAATTTCATTGTTGAGTTGAATAGGATTCTTTCCCTGAAACTGATTGAAATACGATTTTAACTCACTATTTTCTTCCTTTAACTTTTCATTCTCGCTTTTAATATCAGATATTCTGAATATATCACTGATTCCCATTGAGCATAGCCTCCCTAACTTCTAGATGAATTTAACATAGTCCTTATATGGGCACATCAACGGTATATACTAAAAGCATACCTATTTGCAATTTTAACCATTCTGCTTCACAATATCGACGGTAAAAATGAGGTATGGCACATCCCGATGGCAGGATACAACTGAATCTCATATACCATCAATCTTCAATTCGCACTCAGACACGTTTATTTATTGTAAACAATTTCCCCCTTTGCGCTCTCCTTTAAGTAATCCATATTCAGCACTGTCAGAGAACCCACAGGCACTTTTATCCCGAGCTGTCCGCGTAGATTCGCCCTTCCGAAAATCGATCTGCCCGGCCTTTCGCTGCCGGAACGTCCCGGACCGCCGCACGAGCGCCACAGCCCCC
>DUGS01000159.1:27987-67008 GCA_013331265.1 Methanosarcina sp. | reverse complement strand
CTGCGGAACGCGGGGAAGAGCCTGAGGACTTGCTTTCGATAGAAAGGGGAATGAATCAGGAAGCCGCCGAGTCTTTAGCTCGGTGGTAGTTCACGCACGGTAAATAAAAATAATCTTCAGTTCTCGAATTCTAAACTTAAACCCCTCTTAAAATTTATAATTTTACGGAAAATTAGGTACATCTTCAGTATCCTTCGTTTGAGCAGATTTATCAAAAAAGGCTGATATTAAAAAAATGGAAAGGAATATTAAGATTATCTGCCTCTGGGCAAGTTTGCTTAAACCAGAAAAGTCAACCGAAGCTGGCATGTTAACTGGAATAAATCAAGTATTTTCAAAATCGGCTGTGGAGTGTCATATGAGGTATTTAGTATTTTTAAGGGGAATACCCGGCTCCGGCAAATCTACTTTCATTAAAGAAAACGGGCTTGAGCCTTATACCATTTCCTCAGACGATGTCAGGCTTCTTATAAAACCACCTGTACTTTCCGTTACCGGTCAGACTATTACGTCCCAGAAAATCAACCGCAGAGTCTGGGGGCTCATTTACTCGCTTATTAAAAGCCGCATTGAAGAAGGAGAATTTACAATCCTTGACGCTACAAATGCGGAAAACGCAGATATGGCAAAGTACAGGCCGCTTGTCAAAGCTTACAGATATGAGGCATTTTGCGTTGATTTTTCGGATGTGCCTCTTGAACTTGCAAAACAAAGAAACAGGAAAAGACCTGCATATGAGATTGTACCGGAGGCTGTAATCGAAGATATGTACTCTATAATAAGCAGGCAAAGCGTGCCTTCATTTGTTACGGTAATAAAGCCTCATGAATTCCATAAAAAGCTGCAATATAGAGTTCCTGATTTTTCAAACTATAGAAGAATCCATCATATAGGAGATATAAATGGCAGTTATACAGCCCTGATGACATACCTTACATGCGGACTGACTAACAATGACCTTTATATTTTTCTTGGAGATTACACAGGCAGAGGGAATGAAAATACCAGAGTAATTAAGTTCCTTTTCTCAGTCATGTGCAGGGATAATGTGGTTCTGCTCGAAGGAGATAACGAAAAATACATTTGCGGCCCGGCAGCAGGTGAAGAGCAAACAGAGTTTGCGGATACTTTTCGTCCCATGAGAGAACTCGAAAAGGCAGGAATCACATTGAGTAATGCTCTTGAACTATACAGGAAAACAGTACCTTGCATTTATTACAGGTTCCACAATAAATCCGTGCTTGTAACTCACGGAGGCCTGAGCAACCTTCCTGAAAACCTGGTTTTTGCAGGAACCGAACAGATGATTAATGGTGTGGGCGAGCCTGAAGATGCTTCTCTGGTTGCTGAAAGTTTCAACAAAAACACGAATAAGAATACTTATCAGATCCACGGCCACAGGAATCCTGAAAGTCTCCCGGTAAAAAACGGTAGAACATTTAATTTATGCGATGAAAACCGGAATGGAGGCTTCCTTAGAATTCTGACACTTGACAAAGAAGGATTTGATTGGCAGTATATCCGGAAAGAAATTTAGTTTGGGCGCGATCTCCGCATAATATATGGAATAATCAGGAAAGCAAATGGCTCTGTAATAATTTACCTTTAATTGTTAGCTGATAAAATAGGGATCAGTCTGTATAGGACATAGATAATGAGTATAAGTAGACAGATTCCTAACACCTTTGATTCGGTATCAAGTTGAAACATACTTAGAATATGTTTTCTTTGCATAAATATTTATGCAGTTACAACTGGAGATGGAGTATTGGTTTATATACTCTCCTATACATTTAAATACTCCCTCTATTTATATTATCAGTTGAATACATCCTCGATTTATATTGTCAGTTAATATATAACTTATTAAGGGATCGATTAATTATGGCTTTACTAGATAGTGATTTAAAACAGGTAGAGTCAGTAGACTCAAAAAATAATTTTACTAACGATGTAGACCTCGAAGCAAAAGAGGTAAGCTGGTTAATAGATAATCTTCCGGTGACTATTTTTAGAATCTCGAATGAATCATCATGGGTTATACATTATATAAGCAAATATGTGGAAAAACTCACAGGTTATCCTGCAGAAGATTTTCTTTCTCAAAAATTATCCTGGTCTAACATTGTTTTTCCAGAAGATGTTCCTTTAATCGATAAGGCTATAGAGAACGCTATGAAAACCAAAACTCCTTACCGGGTTGAATACAGAATCAAAAAATCAAGTGGTGAGACAGTATTCATTCAGGAACAGGCTTATTTCTCGAATGATAGCAAAGGAAACCTCTCTTATATTGACGGCGTGTTTCTTGACGTAACTTCACATGTAAAACGGAGAGAAGATTCTCAAAGGGCGATTGTCAGCAGCATACCTGCTCCATCACTTGCACTTTATGTGGACTTGTCTGGAAAAATAAAATTCGTAAATGACTATTTTTTGGAAATATGCAGATTTAAGAGTGCTGATGAAGTGGTGGGGAGATATCCTACCGAACTACTGGAAACTAAATCCCAAAAAACGGTTATTGATAAAGTAATTGAAACCGGAGAAGGTGTTTATAACCTCGAGACATCTTTCAAATTCAAGGCTTTAGACAAACCACTATCTACAGTACTTTCTGCTATACCAATGAAAGATCAAACTGGTGCTATTGTTGGCAGTCTCACGGTCATAACCGATATGACTGAGATGAAAGATCGGGAAAAAGAGATTCAGGACCTTTTAGATTATACTAACAGTTGCCTTAAGAATCTTGGGGAAGGTATCCGGAAGATCAGTGATGGGGATCTTGAAACCAATCTCAAAAAACTCCGGGATGACGATTTTGGTAAGACCTTTGACGATTTTAATAAGCTTGTTCTCACAATGAATTCGGTTATTGAAAATATCCTTGCAGACATGCTCACAACTCTGGAAGAAGCTCAGCAGTCCAATGAAGCTGTCAGTCAGATGAACATGGGAATGCAGCAAATCTCAACCGCAGCAGAACAGATTGCAATCGGATCCGAAAATCTCTCAAGGCATGCGGGCACAGCAGCCTCTGATATAAAAGCTTCTCAGGAGATCTTCAAAAAGCTCAATGATTCTTCCAACAAGTCCGCAAGTTATGCTTCTCAGGCAGCTAAAACAAGTGATGAGGCTCAGGGTCTCAGTAATATGGGGCTTGAGGAAGTTGAGCATCTTGTTGCAGATATCTCCAAACTCGGGGACATTATTCACTCACTGGACGATGCTGTCAATAAAATCGGTGCCGTTACAGGGAAAATCAAGTCAATTGCTGACCAGACCAATCTCCTTGCATTAAATGCAGCTATCGAAGCTGCCCGAGCCGGCGAATATGGAAGAGGATTTGCTGTCGTTGCCGATGAGGTCAGAAAACTTGCTGCTGATTCAAGGAAGAGTACTGATGATATAAATGAAATTGTCACAAATGTCCAGAAAGAGACCAAGAAAGTGACCGAAGCTATTAACATCGCAGACGGTCAGGCTAAAACCGGAAGCAAAAACATTAAAGAGGCTTTGAGTAAAGGTCAGGAGATTGCAACTGCAGTTGCCACTATAAACTCCATGCTTGTCGAACTGGATAAGCTTTCTGAGGAAGGTCTGAAAAAGATTGAAAATATTGAGAAAGGCATCAGTGAGACTGCATCTACTGCTGAAGAAAACGCGGCAAGCAGCGAAGAAACCTCTGCTGCAATCGAAGAGCAGACAGCTGCCATGCAGCAGGTAAGTAGTTCTGTGCAGAACGTCAGCGAGCTTGCCCAGAAAACAGTTGATACTCTCATAGAAAAATTCAAAGTTTCAGGAGAACAGAAAGACAATCAGATCTCTTCTGGAAAACCGCAGATTTTAGACAGAAAGAAAAGTTTAAAAGCACACTGAATGTAGAATTTTGCAATACCAGGATGTGATATTAATACCCGGATGTGATATTTCTTCAATCCTGGAATTGCCTTTTTTGATTCTAGCCAGGGTGATTCCCGGTACTTCGATTCTATTTTGGAATCGATGCACTATCTTTTTCTTCTCTGCGTCCAGTAACTGCATCAACATTTTAAATAGTAATCTTGAGCGTGGTGATTCTTACCTTTTTCCATTTCCTTCTCAGATCCCTTCAACAGTCAGTTTTTCCCATTTGAACCTGTCATCAGGGCAGGCATGCAGGCAGCGCTGGCAGTTTGCTCCGTCACAGAGGTCTGTCCTTATTCTGACAAGCCCGTTGTCTTCCATCCTGAGAGCTCCGTTCGGGCATACCTTTGCGCATTTCTGGCAGCTTACGCAGTCCTCAATGACCATGGTAAGGTAGGTCCCTACTTTCTCAAGCACGTCGAGCCCTTCTTCTCCCAGTTCGGGAATGTCTCTTTCTACCTGGCGGTCGATTTTCAGGACAGTCGAAGGCTCACTTATCATGGGCAGTTTTTTCTTTTTCAGGAACTTCTGAAGCATCTTGAATGCCATACCCTCGTTCCAGTAAGCAAGTTCAAGCATATAGGCTTCCTTAAAGGCTTCGGAGGTTGCAAACATCACATGTGTGCCCAGGATTTCCTTTGCAATTTTCTGCAGTTCCCACAGCCTATCTTCAGAAAGCAGAATTTCCCGGGCAACTGTAAGAGAGGTGTTCCCTATTTGTGAAACATAACTTGCATTGTAAGGGATCATCCCTACATGATGGGCTTTTGCGGCGTCCATGTAGGTTCCGGCAGCTCCTGACATGTATGCTATCTTGAGGTCTTCCATCTCAATTCCTGCAGCTGCGCAGAGGGAAATATGGCCTGCCCGGAGCGCGCCTATCGCTCTTCCAGCTGCGATAAGGTCTTTTTCTGTGAACTTGATGCCGTCCTGAAGATGGATGATGCCTTCTGGAGTCTGAATTTTTGGAAGGGCTATTAATTTGTTTCTCATCCCGGTTTCGATAAGGGCAATAACCCCAGTGCCTGTAATGCCTTTTGCAGTTATCTCTCCCTTTTCCACGACTTCTCCTGTCTTTGGGTTTACGAGGTCTCCTCTGGCTGTTTTCATATCTCTGTCAAGAACATAGCAGCGCAGGTTATTTCCTTCAAATTCTACATCACAGATGGTATGCGGAGAAGCAATAGATCCGTATTCGATTTCCTGGCCTTCGAGAGCAGGCCCGGCAGCAGCCGACCCTGTATAGATAATCCCATTTGATTTAAGGGCCATTTCGGCGTTTGTTCCGTAGTCGGTGGCAATTGCAATCTCGTTGCTCTCAATCATGCCTGCTTTTACAATAAGGGCAAGTGCGTCGGCTCCAACCTCGTGCTTTATTGCCGGGGGCACAAACAGTTTGCAGTTTTTAAACTCTTCAAATCCCGCGATTTCGGATAGAGGTATGACCCGGGCATCTCTATTCTGCTCTTCAATGTGATACTTCTGTTTCTTACGCTCTCCTGCGTATGCCAGGTCTTCAATGGGAATTCCCTGAAAGATAGAAAGCTGGATAGGGTTTCCGCAGATTGAGAACTTTTCCATTTCTTCAGGCTTTACTCCTAGCTCATTAAGGATATTTTTTACCGCTGTTGCCGAGAGCCCATGGGCTTTATCAAGCCCGTAATGGATTGCAAAGTCAAGGTGGTCCATTACATTTGCTCCTGGTAAAGGGTTCCGGAGAGTAATTACGGTTTTCTTAATCTCGCCGCTCTCAAGGTCAATTTTATGGGCCCTGAATCCACTGGTTCCCAGGTCAATTGCAACTCCTGTCCTCATATCTTAACCTCCTTCAAAAAAGTTTAAGATTTTCTCGAACAATCCTTTCAACATTGAGCCTCTGGACTGACAGTTTATCAGAACACTGGTTTCGGTATACCCGTCCCTGAAGCTCCTTCCCCAAAAAGTTAAAAAAATGAGTCGGGCATGATGTCCAGAGCTTGAAATTTTTTACCCGGACTTGCCCGTAAAAAAATAAAAAAATTTATGCCTTCTCAGGCGTAGAATTCGTTTCTTGCTTCGACCATGGCTTTTATGTTCTCGACCGGGGTCATGGGTGCAATTCCACAGCCTGGAGCGAGTACATCAACGCCGTCTTCAAGACATGCCCTGGCTTCGGCTTTGATCTTGTCAACAGGTCCGGGCAGCAGGGTAAATGGACTGGACATGTTTCCTACGAATCTGGCCCTGTTTCCGAGAATTTCCTTTGCCTTCTTTGCGCTGCCGATCTTTTCTTCAACGCTGAGACCTTCAAAGCCGCAGTCTGCCATGTAGTCAAGGATAGGGTTTACATTACCGCAAATATGCAGGACTGTAACCGAGTTCACGCTTGAAGAGAACTTCTGCAGCCTTGGCTGGAGGTACTGCTTGAAGCAGTCAGGGCTCATGAGGTCAGGAGAACCAACAGGGTCTGCAATGGCAATAACGTCTGCACCGGCTTCTACCAATGCATTTGCATAGATGATTGCAGCTTCAGTTGCAAGGTCCAGAGATTGTTCGAAAAGGTCAAGTTTTTTAATGGACCATTTCATGAAGGACTTTACACTTACAAGGTCGGATGCGACGGTGATAGGGCCTTCCATACCGCCAACGATTGGCACATCAGGACCAACTTTTTCCCTGACGATCTTGATCGCTTCGAGGACTGCTGGAATTCTGCCTCTCTGCAGGAGGTCTTCAGGAACTGCTGCGCCTTCGAGGCTTTTTGGATAGGGGTGACCGGTAACCGAGGGCTGCCTGTTCTTGGTACCCATGTTGATCTCACAGCCCATAGCTTCGACCAGAACGGTAAGGCAGTATGGGACCCTTACAGCTTCAAGTCCGCTGAGCTCGTAGTTGGCGATTGCCAGCTTTGCCATCAGTTCAGGGTTTGTGTGGGATTCAGGCCAGGGGGCGCCGACTTCGTCCATGAGTTCTACAATTCCGGTCTGGGTTACGGAGCAGACAGGTACTTTGTCAACAGGCTCGCCTTTCAGGGCGGCTAAAAGTCTTGTTTTTAATGTGAATTCACTCATATCGGTCATACCTTTTTTACTTTTATCCTTGTACATTTATTTTTATTACAATTTACTTTCTACTTGACAATATTATATAGACCTTTTCAATCCAAAATGTTTCAAACTCCGGTCTAGATTATCCAGAGTTCAAAACATGTTAAAAATATGGTTTATTTTGATGAACGGGAACAGATAGTTCTTAATCACTGATTTCCTTGCCTGAGCAGGAGTGAGAATAATCAAAGTGAAAACAATTCTCGAACCCTTCAATTGAGTCAATATACTGATATTTTTTTAGTTAGCAAATTATAAAAACTAATTGCCAGGAATTTTTTTCAGTCTTTTCTTTGATAAACCACATAATAAATTTTGACCTTGTTAACTTCTATTATTTTTATGAGGAGATTCAGGCTCCAGGTTTTTACTTCTCAATGACTTGTAACGTTTGACTGGATCTCTTATGGCCGTTTTTTCAGGAATTAAGGAGACTCGTAACGTTAAGTTTCTTATTCTTGTGTCACATTGAACTATAAGGGGGTTCGATGGAAAAAGAATCGGCTGGAAGCAGAAATAGTGTATGTTCTCCGCGGGGTGATGAGCATCTTATTTCTCTCTCTGAATTCTTGCAGAGATTAAATGTAAATGAAAACGGGCTCAGTGAACAGGAAGCTGCCCTCAGGCTCCGGGAATGCGGCCCAAATATCCTCGAAGAAATCGGAAAGGAAAGCATATTTAAGCGATATGTCCGGCAGTTCCGAAACTTTTTCTCCATCCTGCTGATTGTAGGGGCTATTCTAGCTTTCATTGGCGAGTATTTTGATCCTGGAAAGGGAAATATTTATATAGGTTTTGCTCTTGTCGGAGTTTTTTTCCTGAATGGGACTTTCACGTTTGTGCAGGAATACCAGGCTGCAAAGACAATGGAAAGCTTCAGGCAGCTTCTACCTCCTCATGCAAAAGTCCTGAGGGATGGAAAGGTAAGGGACGTTCTGGCTTCGGAGCTTGTGGTAGGGGATGTTGTCCTTCTTGAAGAGGGAGATAAGGTTCCTGCCGACGGCCGTTTGGTTGAAATCAATTTCCTGAAAGTGGACAATTCAGCCCTTACAGGGGAATCAGAGCCACAGCTGCGCTCTCTTAAATGCTCTCATTCGAACCTGCTGGAGTGCCGGGACATGGTCTTTTCCGGAACTCTCGTACTGAGTGGAAATGGCAAAGCGGTTATTTTCGCAACAGGACATGATACTCAGATTGGAAACCTGGCAACGCTTACAGAGCAGACCACCTCCATTGAAACACCTCTCCGAAAAGAGCTCAACCGTTTCATAAAGATTATTTCAGCAATTGCTATTTTCCTTGGAATTACCTTTTTCTTGCTCGCATTTTTTCTCAAGGATATTTTTCTTGCAAGCCTTATCTTTGCCATAGGAATAATTGTTGCCAATATTCCTGAAGGACTGTTGCCAACAGTTACGCTTGCCCTCAGCCTTGCTTCCAGAAGAATGGCTTCCCGAAATGCCCTTATAAAACAGCTCGAGTCTGTAGAAACTCTTGGCTCGACTACTGTCATATGTACGGACAAAACCGGCACCCTGACTCAGAACAGGATGGCAGTAAGTTCTTTTATCGTAGGGTTCGAAAAGCTGGAGCTGGAAGGCTCTTTCATTCCTTACGAATGGGATGAAGGGCAGGATTCAGAAGATAGTATAAAAAAAGGTCCCGTTGAGATAGTTGCTGATCCTGATAATATGACCGACTCAGGTGAAAAAGGAGTTTATGCTACCGGAAGCCCTATGGGGAACACGGAAAAGATCCCTTCGGTTTTTATAAGGGTTGCAGGGCTATGCAACAACGCGAAACTTTACGACGCCCCTCCCGGATATACCGGTGATCCAACAGAAGGGGCGCTTCTTGTTTTTGCTAACAATTTCGTAGATCTAAAAAAAATCCATCAAGAATATCCAAGGCTTGAGGAGTTTCCTTTTGAATCTCTTACCCGGCGCATGGAGGTTATCTGCCGCACTCCTGAAGGCAAGCTTGAGGTATACCTTAAAGGTGCTCCAGAAGTGGTTATTAAGATGTGTGAGTACATTCTGGAATCAGGAGAAGTCAGAAGACTTGACCAAACCGAGCAAGAAGAACTTCTGGACAGACACTTGAGGCTGGCAGAAAAAGGCGAACGGGTAATTGCTCTTGCATTCAGGCAGGCAGAAGATTTTAAAGAATATACTGGCGACTTTATTTTCCTGGGTTTCATAGGGATTGTAGATCCGCCGCGCCCTGAAGCCAGAGAAGCTATTGCAAGATGCCATGCAGCCGGGATCAAGGTTGTTATGATCACAGGAGACCACCCTGTTACCGCAGAGTCAATTGCAAGGGATGTAGGACTTGCAGGTCCGGGAAAACCTGAGATTATTACCGGAGATGAGTTGAAGTCCCTTTCCAGAACAGAGCTTGCCTCACGGCTCAAAAACCCAAGCATTGTTTTTGCACGGACGTCTCCTGTCCAGAAATTAAAAATCGTACAGCTCTTCCAGGCAGAAGGAGAGATAGTTACCATGACCGGAGACGGGGTTAATGATGCTCCGGCTATCAAGAATGCTGACATGGGAGTCGCTATGGGAAGCGGCACAGATGTGGCCCGCGAGGCCGCAGATATGGTGCTTCTGGATGATAATTTTGCTACAATAGTAAATGCTGTAGAAGAAGGCAGAACCGTTTTTGATAATATTAAAAAGTTTATTGTATACCATCTTGCCAGTAATGTTCCTGAAATCCTGCCTTTTATAGCCTTCGTTCTCCTTTCCCTGCCTCTTCCTTTGCCTATACAGCTTGTCCTGGCAATTGATCTGGGTACCGACATGGTGCCTGCCATTGCTCTGGGCGTGGAAAAAGGAGAAGGAGATATTATGAAAAGGCCCCCCAGACCAAGAGATGAAAAGTTATTGACTCCTCAGGTGCTTTTTACAGCCTACGGATTAAAAGGACCTATAGAGGCTGCTGCAGGTTTCTTTTGTTATTTCGCCGTCCTTTTTGAAGGGGGCTGGACTTTTGGCGAGCAGCTTGCAAACACTAACACGCTTTATATGCAGGCGATATCAGCTTTCTTTTCAGCCGTGGTTATCTGTCAGATCGCCAATGTATTTGCTTCAAGAACGCGGTTTCAGTCTGTTTTCTCAATGGGGTTATTCAGCAACCGCTTTGTCCTCCTGGGAATCGTAAGCGAACTCCTTATTCTTGCTTTCATTCTCTTGAACCCGTTTGCTAATCTGCTTTTCAACACATCACCCATTTATATCAGGTACATGCTGCTTGCAGTTCCTTTTTCAGTTCTCCTACTTTGGGTTGATGAACTGAGAAAATACCTCCTGAGAAAAAATATAAACTGGGCATTAAGATTCTTTAAATGGTGATCCTATCACTGGCTTAATGAATAAATTCACGTAGATACAGAAATGGCTAAAAGTACAACTTGCAAAGAAGGCTGGAGAGAATAACTGATGCACAATTTATGGGTGCTGTAAAGGCATGTAATGTAATAACAAAATTCTTTACATGATCTTTTTCTAGATATTATTTCAGATATTTTTCTTATAAATCCTCATTTAAATTCCTATTTCAATTAATAAAACTTTATTTTGTCTATTTATTAATATCACAGGATAAACTTTTATACTACGTATGTTGAAATTATTTATATAAGTCACTTATACCTGTCTATTATAATTAATACACAAGCCCCTATCCAATTTCAATCCCGCCGAGTCCAGAATATGAATGTCAGTAGGAAAATTTTTGTTATTATCTACATAATTTTTGCTCTTCTTACTTCGATCATCATTTTTGCGTCCCAGAGTATCCTTTACTCAAGTTTTTCCGACCTGGAGGAAAAAGAGGCAATAAATGATGTGGAAAATGTACATAAAGTAATTGATTTTCAGATTATGAAACTGTATGAAACAAGCTCTGCCCTTTCTTCAAGGGAAGATGTCAGGACTTTTATGTTAAGTCAGAATCCAGAGGACCTTGGCGGGAGTTTATTTACTGATCTTTTTACTCTAAATGGGTGTGACTTTATTTTTTTTGTCAATAGTTCCGGAAAGATAATGCATTACCAGGTTTCTGATCCGGAATATGCAGGTAATTCTTCCGAAGACTCAATACTTTCCGAAATTAACCCGAAAATTAATGATGAGGCCCTTCTCTGCAGAGACAAAATGAATCCTTTGAATGGGATACTCCTGCTGAATAACGGACCTGTAATTGTTTCCTGTCACCCTGTATCTGCAACCTCGGATATTAATGAAACAATTGGAACGATAATCCTGGGGAAGAATCTTGATTCTGATTTCGTAGAGTCCGTTCAGAAAATTACAGGTAACCCGGTTTTGTTTTATGGCCCAGATAATGTGCCTGATGATCTTCAGCAAACCTTCTTCGAAAATGGAAACAGGACTGTTATAAATCTCGAAAAGGGAGGCGGGTTAGCAGGTTATTATGTGCATGAAGACATTCATGGAAACCCTACAGTCATGGTTCGGACTGACGCTGACAGGGGCATCTACGAAAAAGGTAGAAATACACTCAGGTATATTGTAATTTTCTTTCTGTTTTCAGGCCTCATGGTTGGAGCATGCTGTAAGCTTCTACTTGACAGGGAAGTTGTATCCCGAATTGTTGCCATTGACAATTTTGTAAAAAAAGTTGGAAAGGGCGAAGACTTCTCAGAATACTGCATTATAGAAGGGGATGATGAGCTTTCAAGGCTGGCTGACGGAATAAATGGGATGATTGACCGTTTGAATCAAAGTTCTAATAAATTTAGAACCCAGGAACATGAGAAAAGGGTAATTCTAAACTCTCTCAGCGAGCTTGTAATCTTTATGGATCTTGAGATGAGAATCATCTGGGCAAACAGGGCTGTTCTGGATCATTCAGGTCTTAAGCTTGAAAACATTACTGGACACAGATACGATGAGTTTTTCCTTATGTCAGATGCTGTTTCTGGAAAGTCTCTTGCACAAAAGACACTTGAGTCCGGAAATGAGGAATCAGGAGAGGTAATTACTCCGGATGGAAAAGTCTGGATGATCTGTGCAAATCTGATAATAGATGAAAATGGAAAAGCAACAGGAATCCTGCAAACAGGGCTTGATATTACAGCACACAAACACTCAGAAGAAAAGCTCCTTCAGGCAAAACTGGAAGCTGAGGCTGCCAACTGTACAAAGAGTGAGTTCCTTGCCAATATGAGTCATGAACTGCGGACGCCTCTGAACTCTATAATCGGTTTTTCGGATATCCTGCTCGAAAAAATTTTTGGAGAACTCAACGGAAAACAGCTTAAATATGTTAATAACATCTCTGTTAGCGGAAAACACCTGCTGGGTCTTATAAACGATATTCTTGACCTCTCAAAAGTAGAAGCCGGAAAAATGGAGCTCCATTACAGTGAATTTTCCGTTAACTCGGTTTTCGAAGAGGTAAAATCCACTCTTTTCCCTCTTGCACAGGCAAAATCTCTTGAAATGGACTTTAAGTTAGATCCGTATTTTGGAGATATTCAGGCTGACAGAAGCCGTCTTATCCAGATCCTTTATAACCTCGTTAGCAATGCGATCAAGTTTACTACGGAAGGAGGCAGGATCTTTGTCCACTGTAAGAAAAGTGGAAACAGAGCTATTTTTTCAGTTACGGATACGGGAATAGGTATTTCTCCTGAAGACCAGAAAAAACTTTTCCAGCCCTTTACTCAGATAGATTCGTCATCTTCCAAACAATACTGCGGGACAGGGCTTGGGCTTGCCCTCGTGAAGAAAATCGTAAACTTACATCGGGGAGATATCTGGGTTGAAAGTGAACCTGAAAAGGGAAGTACTTTTATATTTACGGTTCCCCTCACCAGACCTTCTGAACCTCGAAACGCCGAAACAAAAGACCTTAAAGAAGTACTGATAGATTTCGAAATGAGTAAAACGGCTGCTTTTTCCGTGAAAGAGTGTGAAAAAGATCTGCTGGACGAGACTGAGCTTTCTGAGGTCCCTCTTCCTGAGATCTATCTTCCTGAAACGGTTCCTGAGGCCCAGAGCCTTGTCCTTGTAGTTGATGACGACAGGAATTCCAATGAATTGATTTCAGTTGTGCTCAGGGAAGACGGATACAGTACAGCTTCTTTATATACAGGAAAAGATGTTCTGAATGTTGTAAAGAAATTGAAGCCTGATGTTATTACGCTCGATATATTTCTTCCTGATACTAACGGCTGGGATGTCCTGAGACAGCTGAAGGGTGACCCTGAGACAGCTCGCATCCCCGTACTTATTATTTCAGTGACAGATAATAACGAGCTGGGAGTTGTTCTTGGGGCAGCTTATTCTTTTACAAAACCCGTAAAAAGAGTCGAACTGCTGGACTCCTTAAGAGAAATCACAGGTAAATTCAAGTTTGAAGAGCCAAGAATTCTTATTATTGATGATGATGAGAACGCTGTGGAACTGCTGAGTTCAATGATTGAGCCCGAAGGCTTTGAGGTAGCAAAAGCTTATAGCGGGCAGGAAGGTCTGGACAAACTCTTTTCCGGGCAACGGCCGGACATCCTCATTCTCGACCTTCTGATGCCGGAAATCAGTGGATTTGAGATTATTTTCCACATGAGAGCAGATGAAAAGACAAGAGATATTCCTTTAATTATGTGTACCGCAGCCGAGTTTACTGAGAAAAATATCGAAGAATTAAATGACGAACTTAAAGGAAGCCTCATTTCTATTATGAAAAAGGGCACTTTCGGAAGAAAAGAATTAATTAATAGGATAAAACAATTAGCTATGCTGAAGAGGCGTGATGATGAAAGAAATTCTGATTGTCGAAGATAACCCTATGAATATGGAATTGATCCTGGACCTCCTCGAGTTTTATGGACACCATGTAACCGAAGCAGAGGACGGGATAAAGGCTCTTGAACGCCTTGCTGAGAAAAAGTTCGATATTATTCTCCTCGATATGCAGCTCCCTAAAATGGACGGGCTTGAGGTTCTGGAAAGAATAAAAAAGAACCCTGCAACTGCAGAAATTCCCGTAATAGCTGTTACAGCCCATGCTATGAAAGGAAGCGAAGAGCACTTTATCGAAATGGGATGCGTAGATTATATCTCAAAACCCATAGATATTCACAGGTTCAGATCTTTGATCGACAAATATCTGGGAGAATAAAGGAAATAAGAATGATTTCAGCTTGAATAGTCTGTAATTCTGTGTTTATAACTCTCCAAAAAAATGCAACATTATCTAAAATTTATCCATACTGTTTTTGAATTAGAAGTTCACATCTTTAGATAATATTCGCATTCCAAAGAACTTTAATATCTTCAAAACCGAGAATATATAGAAAAGTGAACTAAAATATGCTACTATAGCTGGAAAAGATATTTGTCCCACTGACCAGATTTAACCTTTTTTCATTTTTGTCATGTGGTCAACGTGTCTACTATCCAGTCAAATAATTCAGAGCCCTTATTCCAGTCATTTCGGACCTTCATAAAGCCATCGAATAACCATACTTGTAAGCTCTGTAGGGGCTCCCAGGCCGTTTTCTGCTTAATGATCCGGGTTATATCGAGATTTTTCCCAATCCAGTTTTCATCTTCATAAGCAGGAGACACCTTCCTCGACAGCCGAAGGAGTCAGGGAGGGGTAGTTGACTCTCGATTCGATTTTTATCTGGCTTCAGTTTCAGCCGTATGTTTCAAAGAGAAACTGCTTCTATTTTATGAATCCCAGTTCTCAGAGGACAATTATATCTTCTCCAGCCGTCTGGACATATCTTTATAATATGAAAAAAGTTCTTCACACCATTTAAGTGCACTTTCATCAAAGCTCATTAACCGTTGATGGTCAAACTTTCCTTTTTTATCAAAGAGTACAAGTGAGCAGAAGCGTTCTGTTACAACATCTTTAAGGGTTACGTTTTTCTCACAGACATAGACTTCCGCACTCTTTGACTCTACGAGCATCTTCAGGTCATCCAGATAGTCTTTTTTCATCCTTTCAAAGACCGGCTGTGTCAGGATAAGACACATTTCTGCTTCTTTTCGTATAATCTCGGCATATATCTCAATATAGAGAGGGTTGAAGTATGAAAGGAATATTTTTATATTTTTTGACTCAAGAAGATTCTTCTTAAAGTCTTCAGGGACCTCAAAGAGCCGGTTAAGGTCGGCTTCAAGCATAAAGTAATTTCCGAGTTCGTCTATCCTGTTAAGGAGGTGCTCGGGGATTGCGGTAAAATCATGGTTGATCCAGTAATCGTAGTTCTCCTCGAAAACTCTAACCGTGTCCAGTAGCGGTTCCATCTTCTCAACAACTATTTCTCCCATATCCGATAGCCTGTAGGCGTTTTTTTCATCCTGCACTATCAGACGCCCTTCTTTTAGTTTTTTGATCTGAGGCATAATCGAAGTCGAATTCACGTTAAGGGCTGTTTTTATTTCGTCGCCTGTCTTGGGTCCTTCTTCCAGCAGGAGCAATACGTCTTTCCTTTTTTCGGATAGGAACGCCAGGTCAATTAGTGATATCTTCATTTTATTCCATCTCCCCTAGAAGTTTTTCTTAAGCATGCCGGAGAATTTCTCCTTCATTTCTTTTTAGGAAGTAATGTTTATTGGCAAAAGTCCTTTCTTTCTCCCAGGAGAAAATCGTAACTGGGACTTAGTGCAACACTCATGCGCTATTTTTTAGTTAATTACTTATATTTTTTTCCAAAAAACACTAACTTTCTAAAGTTAAGCTACTTTTTCTGCCCGTTTCCCTTTTCTTTGTCTAGTTTCCCTGGCATGAAAGTGCTGTCAAGAACTTTTATTTTTTGTGCCTGTTATCACTACATCAAAAGTCCCTGCTTCGAAAGGCAGGGTATAGGCGTCACCCACCTGAATTCAACCCTATTCGAAATTCCCTTCCTTCTGTTTCTCTTTTAGAAAAACATGTCCCACAGCCGAGTTTACGCTGTTCTGGAGTTTATTTCTTCCTCCTGGGAAGGAATAAAAAGTCAGGTTAAATGAGAAAAGTGAAGTTTCGATTAATTCTCAATATTAAAAGAAGTCTCCTCTGCTCGAAGCAGAAGGAGTTCCACGATTTCTGGATGTTTTTGATGCGGATGTTTTTGATGCTTTTATATGACGAAGCGTAAAACCCATGAGTCTTTAGCTCAGGGGATTCACTTAGAGGCTTTTTTCACAAGGGCAAAAATCCCCTGTAAGATTTCTTTCGGAGAGGGCGGGTTCCCTGGAATTTTTACATCCACGGGCAGGATTTTGTCAACTCCTCCGAGTACGGCGTAAGAACCCTTATAGATCCCGCCGTCACAGGCATCGTCCCCAACTGCTATCACGTACTTTGGGTGAGGCATAGCTTCATAGGTTTTTTTCACGGCTTCAGCCATGTTAAGAGTAACTGCCCCTGTAACCATCAGGACGTCAGCATGCCTCGGGGATGCTACAAAAGAGATCCCGAACCTCTCCACATCATAATGAGGGTTTCCGAGGTTTGAGATTTCAATCTCTGTAGAATTGTCACTGCCTGAATCCAGTTCACGGATGGCAAGGCTGTGCCCGAAAATCTTCGGGATTTCCTTTCTGATTTCTGCTCCAAGGGCTTCCAGTTCTTCGTCCCGAAATTCAAAGGTCTCCGTAACTTTCGGGCGGAGGAAGAAAGATAGTGGGTTTACCATAATAAGACCTCAATTTGTTTTTTTAGTTTTCCTGAGTTCAAAGGTCGGTTCCTGCATATGAGAGGTTAAGGCTCTTGTTTATCAAGGGGAAATCAGGAACAATATTCCCGAGCACTGCATGTTCTATAGCCTGCCAGTTGCAGAATGATGCCGTCCTTACTTTATAGCGGTCAACAAGCCCGTTTTTCAGATAAACCCAGTGCAGGCTCTGTCCCCTTGGGGCTTCTACGAGGGCAAGGGAATATCCTGTGGCTCCAGAGATGTTTCCTGATGAGTTATTTCCAGCATATCCAGCACTCTCAGCAAATACAGGACCTTTTGGAAGGTTTTCTGTGAGGCGCAGGATCAGGGCTATAGATGCACGGACCTCATCGGCTTTTACCTCGTAGCGGGCAAGGACATCTCCATTTTTCCTTAGAGAATTCTGAGGAGCAAAGTCCTTATAGGCTCCATAGGGCCTGTCAATCCTTATATCGGCAGGACAGCCTGAAGCCCTTGCAAGAGGACCTGTAAGGTTAAGCGGAGAGACAAGTTCTTTTCTTATTACTCCTGTTGTTGCAAACCTGTCGATCAGGGAAGACGAAGATATTGCCCTGTTATAAGCAGATTCAAAATCCCTGGTAAACTTCTCAAGGAAGGGAGGCAGCTCTTTCAGAGCCGAATCGGGAATATCTTTTTTCAACCCTCCAGGAACGGTAATTCCGCGCAGGAACCTTGAGTCTGTCAGTTTCTCGTTCTGCCTGAACACCTCTTCTCTCATCACGTGGAAAGGGCTTGCTACAAGAGCAAATCCCACATCCACAGCCATGCCTCCAAGGTCTCCTAAAAGGGAATTAATGCGCTCGAGTTCAAGCATTATTGCCCTCAGGCGTTCTGCCCTTTCAGGCACGTTTATTCCGCAGATTTGTTCTACCGCCGTGCAGAACCCTGTTGCATTTGCCATGCTCTCGTCCCCGCTTACTGCTTCGGCAAGAACAACACATTCTGAAGGGCTTTTCCCTTCAGCCAGTTTTTCTATTCCTCTGTGCTTGTAAAAGAGACGGATTTCCAGGCTGAATATAGGCTCCCCTATTACACTGAACCTGAAGTGCCCGGGCTCAATTATCCCTGCATGCACAGGCCCTACAGGGATCTGGTACATACCTTCCCCTTTGACCTGCCTGAATTTGTATTCCATACGCGGAGATTCAGCCTGACGGATTGGCCCGTTTTTGAAAGCTTTTTGCAGAGGATGGAAATCTTCAGGATAACACTCGTGCAGGAAAAGCCTTCGCGTATCAAATGCCCCGTCAAATTCAATCCCGAAGCCGTCCCTTACCTCCCTCTCGAACCAGGATGCTGATGGAAAGGCTTCTGCAATTGAAGTAGTCATTTTTTCCTTTCCTGTCTCCCGGACAAGAATAAGGACAGGTGCCATGCCTTCCTGTTTGAAAGCGTAAAATAGGGTAAAGCCTTCCCTTTTCTCAAAGGATTCTGCACAGAAGAGCCCTATAAGGCTGAACTTCCTTTCTGCAAGTGAAGGATAGACCTCTATAAACCCGGTTTCCGAAAATTTCAGGTATATCTCGTTTTCACGGGCATTTAACAGTTCGGGCTTCTCCTGTGCAATACTGGTGACCATTAAAAGCAATTCTTTTATATCCTCATTCATTTTGATTTCCATACATACCGCCCCTTAAACATACCCGAGTTCAAGAATTATCGCATCAAGCAGGTCTCTCAGCGAATCCGGAAAATAAATGCCCAGGGAAAGGGCAAGAGCCAGCATGAAGACTGCTGGAACCCTCATTCCACTCCTGACTATATATTGATTCGGAAGCCTGATTTCATCATAATCTGCTTTTCCGGTTGGAGTTTTCAGTTCAGCTCTTCCTGTCTCTACATGGGCACTGGCCATGTGCCTGTCTTTTTCGTTTTCTTCCTCTACGGTCACTTTTGAGAAAGCTTTAAAGAGGAAGTTTGCAAAGGATGCAGCTGCAAGGATGAGCATGAGTAGCACTGCAAGGGTCAGGTAAGGGGAAATTGCCGCACTTTCCAGCAGGATGAAAAACTTTGCCGGAAATAGGGGAAAAGGCGGCATTCCTACTATTGCAATGCTTCCAAGGATCAAACTCCAGGCTGCCCTGGGCTGGAGTTTAAAGACATTCCACATGTTTTCACGCATATTGCTCCTGTACTGTCTGTGCAGGACACCTGCGGAAAACAGCAGGGTTTCTTTTATCAGCACATGAACAAGCATGTAGAAAAGAGTCCAGAATAGTGCAAGACGTGTCCCTATCCCTATCCCTATAAGGAGAAGGCCCATATGCTCGACACTTGAGAAAGCTATTAACCTCTTCAGGTTTCTCTGCTGGAACATGCTGAATGAAGCAAGAGCAATTGAGAAAACCCCTGCAGCAAGCAGGATCGAAGATGCATGCGGGGCTGCACTGCTTTCTCTAAGCAGGGCGTACATTCTTATTATACCATAAATTCCCAGATTCTGCATCAGTCCTGAGAGAATTGCACTTACTGAAGGTGCCCTTGCATAGGCATCAGGAAGCCATGTGTGGAAAGGAGCTACTCCTGCTTTTGCTCCGAAACCTATGAACACGGAGGTAAAGCTTGCAAGGAGGAGGGCAGGTGAAAACTCAGAAACATGAACTGACAGCTCTGTCCAGTTGAGGGTTCCTTCTCCTAGGGCCTGTTCCGAAAGAGTGAACAGGAAAATCAACCCGAGAAACGCAAAGAGCATGGACCCCGAGACTATAAAGACGTACTTTAAAGCGGCATCGATGTTCTCCCTTGCAGAGAGGATTGCAACAAGCATAGCAGCGCAGACTGTTGTGAGTTCTGCAAAGATCCATAAGAGCGCCAGGTTATCTGAGAAAAGCGCAACAGTGGCTGTAATAAGCAGGAGGTTAAAGGCGAGGTAAAAGGTCTTCAGGTTCTTGGGATCAAGCTCTCCTTCTTCCATAAGGCTGTCAGTGTACCCTCTTGCATAGAAGGCTGCAGCAGTGAATCCCAGTGCGGTTATCAGTTCCACGTAAAGGTTAAGGTGGTCCATATAGAGCGATTCTCCTAACCTAACTGGCAGATCAAGCATGAAAAGAGCGACCCAGCTCACAACAAGGTGCAACAGGCCGTTTCCTGCAGCAAGTGCATTCATTAGCCTGTGAGACTTCGGAATAAGGCCGAATGCCAGAAATATTCCCATTATTAAAAGGTAGTATCGAATCACCGGAATTCACCTCCTGTCCAGATCTGCAATTTCCGGACCTTCTCCCGGTACTCTTCAATGCTGGAATCCATTCCTACGGCCAGGATTGTGGTCAGTATGACCAGAATAATAAGGTCGATTACAATCAGGACTTCTATAATGAACGGAAGCTCGGTTACAAAAAGGCCGAACATCAGGACCCCGTTTTCCATGCTGAGGTAGCCAAGCGCTTTTGTTATGACTCTTTTTCTGCTGAACACCACAAGCATGCCCATCAGGGTAAGGGAAAGCCCTATCACAGCTCCGAAGAAGAAAAGTTTCGAGAGGGGGAGTCCTTCGAAAATTTTTGAAAGAGAGGAGTAGGAGAGGATTATAAGGCCTATACTCAGCATAAGAGAGGTCGTCGGCTCCAGATATGTAAAGTGGATATCTCTCCCAATTCTGATTTTCTCTTCTATCCTGGAAATAAAGTAAGGGATCAGGATTACTTTGCTTCCCAGAGTCAGGCCTGCAAGCAGCAGAAGCTGGCTTTTTCCGTCTATCAGGTAGAGAAGGAATGAGACTGCAGCCAGCAGGAAAGACTGGATTGTGTATGAGGTCAGTATTGAACTCAGGTTGCGGGTTGAGATGATCAGCCCTGCACTGATAAGGACAAAGACGAAAAGGATCTTTATTATGCCTTCAAGGAAGAGCGGGTCAATCATGCAAACACCTCTATAAGGATTGTAGTGGCTGAAAAGAAAAATGCCATGACATAAAATGCAGGAAGCCTGAATAGCCTCATCTTTGCAAAGGCTGATTCAAAGAGCCCTATTATTATTGCAAGCAACCCTGCCTTCAGAAGGAAAAGAAAGGCTGAAACCGCAATTTTTCCGGCATCTATCTCAGTACTGAGCCCTACTGGAAGGATTGTGTTAATCAATATCCCCATCAGCAGAAATTGTTTAAGAGCATGGGCAAGTTCGAGCAGGGCAAGGTTCTTTCCTGCCTGTTCAAGGATCATTGCCTCGTTTATCATAGTAAGTTCAAGGTGAGTTGCCGGGTTATCCACAGGCAGCCTTCCTGTCTCCACTATGAGGATGATGAAGAGAGAGATTGATACAAGGACAAGTGTCGGGCTGATGGGAAGAATCTTGCCTGCGGTAAGCGCGAACATCTGGTGCAGGTTCAGGCTTTTCAGGACAAATGCAAGAGCTGCAAAAGAAATTACCATTGTGGGTTCGATCACAGCCGCAAGGCTCATAGACCTTGAACTGCCCATGCCTCCGAAGGCACTTCCTGCGTCAAGTCCGCCAAGGGCGGTAAAGAACCTCTCAAGTGCCAGAAGGTACAGGAAGACAATAATGTTCCCGAGCCCCCCAGCCGGTTCTGGGACAAAGACCAGGGGTACGAAAAGCGAGCAGACGAGCAGAGTTGAAAGGTTCAGGTACGGAGTAAACCGCATAACCCATGAAGAAGTCGGGGAATAAACTGCTTCTTTTTTCATGAGTTTTTTTAAATCGTAATAAACCTGAAAGAGCCTCGGGCCCTTTCTTCCCTGGGCGTATGCCTTCACCTTCCGGATCAGAGACATGTATAGAGGGGCTGCCAGCAGGGCAAAGAGGGGGTTTAAGAGGGCAAAGAGCAGGAATGAGGTGTTCATATAAAGCCTCCGGTTGCTATTATTAATACAATGACTGCGAGAAAGGCGTAAAGGACATAACTGTCAAGTTTTCCGTTCTGCAGCTTTGAAACATATTTTGAAAAAATGTCAATCGCCCTGGCAGGGGGGGTATAAAGGTATTCTTCAAAGAATCGAAGCAGGCGGATTTCCACTTTCCCGTTCTTAAAGAGGCTTTCCTGGTCGTCGAAGTACTCAGTTCTGTTCAAAATCTTTGTCCTGTAAACGCTTTTGAAGATCATCACAAGAGGTTCGGAAAAGCCTGCAGAGCTGTATTCCATATAAGGTGTAAGAGTCGGAATACCGCATCCCCATGTTTCGCTAATCCTGGCGGGTCCTGTTTCCTTCGAGCGGATTATCATGAAAAGGGCTGTGTATATTAATCCGAGAAGAATCCCCAGCAAAAGCAGGTCCGGAAACTCAATCTCCAGGCCTGCAAGAGAAAGGAGCTGCTTTGAAAAGAGCCCTCCAAATATACACAGGGCTGCAGGCACTGCGGGTCCTATAAGCATGGGTTTCTGGACTTCTTCAGCAAGGCGGCTCTTTTCCGAACGCGGGATGGCAAGGCAGGTTATTCCGAAGAGTTTTACGAAAAGGGCAGCTGCCAGTGCTCCTGTTAAGGCAAAGCTTGAGAGGGCAATTATCAGAAATACGGTGATCAGGGGGTCTGTAACGGCAAAGGACTGGAAGAATGCCTGGTAGAGCAGGAGCTCCCCAGCAAAACCATTTGTTGGCGGAAGGGATGCAATGGAAACCGAGCCTATCATGAAAAGGGCTGAGGTTACAGGCATTTTTTTTACAAGCCCTCCAAAGGCTTCGATTTTTCTTGTGCCTGTAGCATGGACCACCGAGCCTGCACAGAGGAAGAGCAGGCTTTTGAAGAGGGCATGGTTAAAGGCGTGGAAGCAGGCCCCTGTAAGACTTAACAGAGCAAGTGATTCCAGTCCTTCAACTTTGAATATGGCATACAGTCCTATTCCCGTGAAAATGATCCCTATATTTTCAACGCTGCTGTAAGCAAGAAGCCTTTTTATGTCGTTTTCTTTAAGGGCATAGATTACCCCGAAAAGGGCTGAAAGGGTGCCAGCTGTAAGGATGAGCACTCCCCACCAGAGTTCAGGTGCGGAGACAGAGAGAAGAAAACGCAGGAAACCGTAAACTGCAACCTTAAGCATGACTCCTGACATCAGAGCCGAGGCACTTGACGGTGCTGCAGGGTGAGCATACGGCAACCACTTGTGGAAAGGAACAAGTCCTGCCTTAACCCCAAAGCCAATAAACAGAAAGAGGAAGGGAAGAGCCAGGTCTGCTGCAGGGTATTCAAGCTGCCCGAAATCGGGAGAGCCTGTAAGTCTGAAGAGGCTTATGAAGCCCACGAAAAGAAAAGCCGTACTTATATTTGTCATTACAAAGTAAAAAAAGCCGGCTTTTTTATTCTTCTCTGAAGAATAGTCGTGCATCACAAGCAGGAGAGAAGAAATGGACATTATTTCCCAGAAAATCAGGAAGACTACCATATTGCCTGCAAGTACGACCATCAGCATGGAAAGAACAAACAGATTTGTCAGGGCTGTCTGAAGGCTTTTCCGGGCTTCGCTCTTAGCATGTTCAACATATTCTATTGAATATATTGAAACTCCGGGCACTACTACTGCGATTAACAGGATAAACCCGGCTGCAAGTCTGTCTGCACTCAGGGTAAAGTCCAGGCCCGGAAGAAATCCTATTA
Organism: Methanosarcina sp.; assembly: GCA_013331265.1. Lineage (GTDB taxonomy): Archaea > Halobacteriota > Methanosarcinia > Methanosarcinales > Methanosarcinaceae > Methanosarcina > Methanosarcina sp10923u. Next base: position 43,761 of record DUGS01000159.1, on the reverse strand, counting down.
CTGGGAAAACAGGCTCTTTTCCGGTGTAGAGAATTATGCCCGCAAAGCCGATAAGCAGGATTGATGAGAGAAGAGAAAGGCCAAAAGAAGTCTTCCTTATGTTTTTACTGCGGTACAGGAGAGGGAGGACAGTTCCGGATAAAAGGGTAGCAATTGCACCATACATTAAGGCTTCGAGCAATATATTCACTCCTCAAACCCTGGTCTGACAGCTAAAAGAAAAGCTGAAAACAGTTTTTCAGTCCAGGTAAAGAGTTCTGGCTTTCCAGCTCTTATCCCGCTTAAAGAGAGACTTTTGAAACTGTCCTCTGCGTATGAGCTAATAGGGTTAGTTATGTAATTCGTATTGACATTCCACCGTAAATTTCATCCGGGGGCTGCTTTCCCCGGAAACGTTTTTTGCCTAATACTCTCTAATATTATATAGGTTTACATTATAAAGTTTATTGCACGGATTAATAATTATTATTCGTGATATATATTTTTCTGGAAAAAGATCATAAAGCCCTGAAAATAAAGTCAGTATAGCTGAATAGAAGCAATAAGCAGGCTACGTTTTTCGTTTACAAGGAGAAAATGTCTTATTATGTCATATCTTAGCCTGGGAACTGAAATCCTATTATTTATAATGGTTTAACATTAATATTATAGTTGACTTTTAAAATTGCTATTTGTAAACACTTACATTATAAAAAAACTAATGTAAACTCAAAAAATTTCCGGATGATATCTCGTCATCCATTTTCTCGTCTACTTTCAAGTTGATCACTTAGAGCCTATCCGAAAAGCCAATAATTGCATGTTGTAGAAGTTTTGGATAGTTTCTTAATTGAAGAGTTGAATAATGTCTTTGTAGAAATTCTAATTTAACTAATATATTGGGGATACCATGACTAATGACATCATTATTGTCAGTACACCGTACTTACCAGGTTATAAAATCACAAAGACCATTGGATTTACGTGGGGCTTAATCGTGCGGAGCCGTGGGCTCGGGCGAAACATAACTGCTGGCCTCCGGTCAATTGTCGGCGGGGAGATCCACGAGTACACGGAACTCCTGAACTTGTCTCGCGAACAGGCACTTGACCGATTAAAGGAACATGCAAAAACCCTCGGGGCCAACGCGGTAGTAAGCGTAGAGTTCGATTCTTCAGAGATCGGTCAGACAATGACTGAGTTGCTCGCGTATGGCACGGCGGTCGTGGTTGAGAAGGATGAGATCCCCGCAAGTCCGGTAAGGCTCAGTTGAGGATAGATTTGAGAGATAGATAATAGCCATATCAGCTCTCTCCTTCGGAGCATAAGAGGCAGGAAGGAGTAGTTCTCATGTTAATTTCCCTGAGTTTGCCTCTATTTAAGTCTCCTGAGTTTCACTTCCCTAAGTATATTTTTAGATCTCGGGTTTACAGATCTCAGGGATTTATTTCTGTTTTTCCTGCTCCTGTTTACTCTTTTAAAACCCTGTAAACCAGATGAACATATTTCTTTTCCACAATTTCGTTTCTTACAAGTTCTAGCTGAATCCCGCTTTTCTCAATGCCCCTGAAAAGGTTTGTCCCGTTTTTCCCCACAATCTCCGGAGTCAGAACCAGGCTGATTTCATCGGCAAGTCCCTGTTCGAGTAAAATACTGTTCAGTATTCCTCCACTGTCCGAGACCACAAGTTTAAAACCGTACCGTTCACTTGCAACTTCAAGGGCTTTCCTGATATCAACGCGTTCTGCTCCTGTCTGGATATAATCATAGTTTCTTTCTTTGAGGTAGTTTAGGTAAGGTTCAGGAGTTTTCTCCGAGACAAGGACGATCACGTCCTTACTGTATTCGGAACGCCTGAATACGTGCATGAGCCCTTCGAGAATTCCCCTTGAATCCGCAATCATCCAGTACGCCCTTTTGTCTTCGGGCCGGATTTCAGGTTTCTTGAAATCAGCTTCCTCTTCCGGAGGGATTTTCTGGCAAAAAAACTGTGTCCCCGTCTTTGCGGTATTTGAGCCGACTATCATAGCATCGGGCTCGTAACTGCCCAGGATTCCATAGTGGACATCAAGGTTTGCCGTAAAACCTGTAGTCGAGCCATCAAGACTTATGCTGTTGTGTATAACCAGTCTGGGTAGCATATTGTCACCTGTTCCCCCAAATTAAAATCATTTATTAACTCAATTAGAGCGCTTATTAACTTAAATTAGAGCGCTTATTAACTTAAATTAAACACTCAATAAACTTTTTCTATTTTGGAATATATCTCCTCTGGATGCATGCTCTGGAATTTGAAGGCGTATCAAAGTCTTTCGCAGAAAAAAACGTTATCCGAGATATCTCCTTTTCAGTAGAAAAGGGCGAAATCTTTGGGCTGCTAGGACCAAACGGGGCTGGAAAGACCACTCTAATAAGGCTGCTTCTTGACATTATAAAGCCGGACTCAGGAGAGATCCGGGTCCTTGGGGGTCCTCTTACTCCTGTTTCAAAAGATAGGCTTGGCTACCTGCCTGAAGAGCGGGGGCTGTACAGAAAAACGAAACTTCTGGATATGCTTATCTACCTCGCCCAGCTTAAAAATGTCCCTAAAAAAGAGGCTAAGGAGAATGCAGAGGCACTTTTAAAGTCCCTGGAACTTTATGAACACAGGGGAAAAAGAGTAGAAGAACTCTCAAAGGGGATGCAGCAAAAAGTTCAGTTCCTTTCTTCAATTATCCACGGCCCTGAACTTATTATTCTTGACGAGCCTTTTTCCGGGCTTGACCCTGTGAGCACAAAAACTGTTAAAGCCAAAATTATCGAGTACAGGAATGAAGGCAGGACCGTCATCCTCTCCACACATATGATGGAGCAGGCGCAAAAACTATGCGACAGGATCCTTATGATCAATAAAGGTCAGCGAGTGCTTTACGGTACAGTTGCAGGGATAAGAAAGGAACACGGCAAAAACTCCCTGCTTGTGGAGTTTGCAGATAAAGGGAGTTTGAGCACCATTCGAGAAATTCCAGGCATCAGAAAAATTACAGAGCATGAGGGGTCAGTTGAGGTCTTTCCTGAAGAAGGAATAAGTGCACATTCGGTTCTTCAGGAGCTCACAAGAAGAGCTGAAATCCTGCGTTTTGAGCAGATGTTTCCTTCCCTGAATGATATTTTTATCGAGACTGTGGAGGGTGCTTCTGGTGAGTAAATTTTTTGGAAAAACATCTATTGTTGCCAGGCACGAGTTCCTGAAAACCATCAGGCGCAAAGAGTTTATCTTCATGACCTTCGCGTTTCCTCTTCTCATTGCAGGAGTCGCTATTATTCCCTCTCTGCTTGCCAGTACCGCTTCTGCTGAAGACCAGAGGGTAGGCTACATTGACATGACCGGGTCCTTCGATTTCCCGTCATCCTCAACACGTGAAGGTTTTTCTGTAGGGTCACTTGAGGCGAATCCTTCAACTATAGAGTTTGTGAAGTATGAAGAGAGCTCTGAAGCCAGGGAAGCCTTGCAGTCAGGGCAGATTTCTTCCTATCTTATAGTCCCTGCAGATTTCCTTGAGACCGGTGTGATTGAACTTTATGCCTTCGAAAAGGAAATGTCGGTCCCAGGGGGTGAACTCTCAGCTGAACTTTCAAATATCGCAATTGATTCTCTCCTGAAAGACCGTGTTGATGAACCCGTCCTCCAGAGGGTTAAAAATCCAATTAACCTGAAATTGTATAACATTGGGGATAATGGAGAATCTTCAGAACAGGGCATAGCTGAGGTCCTGTCTAACTTTGGTCTGCCTTTCATTACTGCCTTTATACTCTTTTTCAGCATTTTTTCGGCATCAGGCTATCTTCTCCGCGGACTTGCTGAAGAGAAGGAAAACAGAATTATGGAAGTTCTTCTCTCTTCTGCAGCCCCTATTGAGCTTCTTTCCGGTAAAATAATCGGGCTCGGTGCAGTAGGCCTTCTGCAGGTTGTCATCTGGCTTTCAGTAATTGTTCTCGGGAGTAGGTATGCCTTTCCGGTAAAGATAGAGCCCATGCTTCTTTTTCTAGCCCTTACCTACTTCCTGTTAGGTTTTCTCCTCTTTGCCAGCATGATGGCAGGTATTGGGGCAGTAACAGGTTCCCTTCAGGAGAGCCAGCAGGTTGCGGGAATCTTTACATTTGCTGCTGCGTTTCCTCTTGGTTTCATGCAGTTAATCCTTACGAAGCCCGACAGTCCGCTTGCAATTTTTCTTTCCCTTTTCCCTTTTACGTCTCCAGCATCAATGCTATTCAGGATAGGAGTTTCGGAAGTGCCTTTTTACCAGATTGCAGCTAGCCTCTTCATCCTCTTTGTTTCTGTTCACGCAGTAATTGTAATTTCAAGCCGGTTATTCAGGGTTTATCTGCTCATGTATGGAAAAAGACCCGGGGTAAAAGAAATCCTGATAAGTATCCGGGAAGCCGGCAGGTAAATGAAAGCGTTTCTACAGGTGAACAAAGGCACTCGATTCTTAAACCTATTAACCGGTGAAATAACTTTCAATTCTATCGTCAGAATTTTATATTATAACTTATATAGTATTAATTGGTTCATAAGGGAAGTACTGTAAAATGGAGCAAATTCAGGACAGCCTGAAAACTGATCCCGAAAACTTCATTGACGCGTAGGCTTAAATGGAGCAAGCTCAGGACGGCTTGAAAACCGGTCCCGAAATATACTTCATTGACTCATAAGCTGTAAAATGGAGCAAATTCAGGACAGAGTAAGAATTGATTCCGAAATCTCTACTTCATTGGCGCGTAATGTAAATGGAGTAAATTCAGGACAGTCTGAAAGCTGATCCCGTAATATACTTCATTGACACAGGGTCCCTGTGAACCACCAAACTGCTTTTTTCTTAACTTTCAAGCCCTGGACTGCTGTTTTTCATCTTTTACTGCTACTCCAGGTTCAAGAAGTAGAGCAGAAGACCGGCGACCTTCAGGCTTCGAATTTTTTAAGATAGGTCTGCCTGGATACAGACCGGAGCTATGTGGCTTACTACCTGCAGGGCGGTGCTTTCAAGGAAGTTGCGGATATTCCAGGGGATCCTGTCCAGTGTATGGGAGGCAAAATTCAGGCTGCCTATGATTTCATTACTGTACTTTAGAGGGATTATTGCAACTGCTGTAATTCCTTCTTTCCTTGCTGCTTCAGCTGTGTTTTTTGAGTAAAAATCGAGTGAGTAGATAGGTTTTTCAGCCCATATTTGTTTTGCTTCTTTTGAATCTGCCTTATATCTTGAGACCTTTTCTTTGAATTCAGGGGAGATCCCGCGGGATTCAACAAGGTTTATCTGGTCCAGAAGTTCGTCCTTGATATACATATTTCCGGCGTCTATTCCGTTTATCTGCAGGCATGCATCAAGTATCATATTAAGAATGGCATGGAGATTCCAGGTGATATTAAGCTTTTCTCCCAGTTCCCGCTGGATTTCAAGCATTTTCTGGGCTTCTTTTCTTTCGGTAATATCTATGACGAGGCCCTGATGGTGAGTTGCTTTGCCTTCCTCATCCCTCTGGATAAACACTCTCTCAGCCACCCAGAACATTTTTCCGTCTCCTGTGAAAATCCTGTACTCAATCCCGAAAGAGTCCCTGCCCTCTGCGATGTTGCGTTCAAGGGTTTCTTTAACTCTGCCTATATCATCTCCGTGAATTATATTCCCGTACATCACTTTTCCTGACGTGAAATCTTCTACGGTATACCCTAACTGGGTAACATTCTCCGAAACATATTCTGCAGGCAGGTTTTCTTTATATTCCCACAGAAAAGCTACTGCCTGGCTGTTATTTATTATAGTCCTCAGAAGCCTCTGCATTTCAAAAGATTCCCTCAGGGCTTCTTCTTTCTCTCTCCTTTCGGTTACATCGAGGACAAGCCCCTGTAAGTAAGTTATTTCTCCTTCTTCATTTCTCTGGATGAACGTCCTTTCGTTTACCCAGCGCAGGTCTCCGGCTTTTGTGAGTATTCTATACTCCATACTAAAGTCGACTTCCCCTCTCCGGATACGTTTTTCAAGCGCTTCTTCTACCATTTTCAGGTCATCAGGGTGGATAATATCCCCATAAAGGAAATTGCCGGAAATAAAGTCCTCAACCGTATACCCAAACTGGACAACATTTTCCGAAACAAACTCCGAAGGCCATTTCTTTTCGTTCCTCCACAGAAAAACAACTGCTGGGCTGTTGTTTACCACAGTCCTGATTATTTCCTGCATCTCAAGGAGGGATATGAGATCCACAATTCCTATAGCCGCAATAACTTTCCCGTCCTCTGAGAATATAGGACAAACAACCACATTCCTGCCAAGGTAAGTACCTTCCTTTGGGATGCTATGTACAGTCGTTCCGGTCCTGAGCACCTCTTCGAGTACCGGTCCTGTATAGTCCCTGTCAATTATTTTTCCATTTTCCAGGCGGAGCCCTTTTCTCTTTGAACTGCGGATGGTGGTCGGAAGCCCTACAAGAGAGTGTACTGCCACTGCTATGGCTTCAAGTTCCTCAGGTCCTGCATCTTCAGATATCTAAGAAGTAATTCTTTCACCCCCAGGAAAGATTCGATATTTTAAATTCAAAGGTAGGAATTTTTCTATTGAAAAATACCTTTCTAAAAATAACGCCCTATTTTTATACTATGTTCAGAGGACATATATTTGTTCTTCATTATACAATTAATATCTATAATCTTAATTCTTCAAATTTCAGGTTTATAAGGTCATGGGATTATTCGGATGCAGAAGCAAGCATTATTCTGTCGGTTATTTTTGTGAATAGAAGGGGGATATCATGAAAATTCTGGTTATCATGGGAAGTCCGCGAGAAGGTAACACATATCGAGCTGTAAAGAAGATTGAAGAATTCATGCAGTCTAAAGGTGATGTCGAATTTGAGTATTTGATGCTCAAAGATGTAAATCTCTCACAGTGCCGCGGTTGTTACGCTTGTATTATGGAAGGAGAGGATCACTGCCCGTTTAAAGATGAGTCTTCGGTCATTGAGCAGAAAATGCACTCTGCCGATGGGGTGGTTTTTGCTACCCCTGTTTATGTCATGAATGTTTCCGCACTCATGAAAACCTTTATAGATCGTTTCTCTTATATCTGTCATCGACCCCGCTTTTTCGATAAAAAAGCTCTTCTTCTCTCTACCTCAGCCTCGCTGGGTCTTAAAAGGGTTCTTGATTACCTCAAATTTATAGTTGGTACATGGGGTTTTGAGGTATCTCATAGTGTTGGTCTTGTAGTTCCTGCAAGACAGATCTCAATGAAGAAAGAACAGGAAAACAACCAGAAGCTTGAGAAAGCTGCACTTGTTTTTTACAATTCCCTTCTTAAAAAACGTCATTCTCCAGGACTCATAAATGTACTGGCTTTCCATTTTCAAAGAGTGAGTTTTAGTAAGCCTGGGTACACTGCTCCTGCTGATTATGCATATTGGAAAGAAAAAGGCTGGCTCAATCCGAAAGCAAAATATTATGTGGATATATCGGTTAATCCTGTTTACAATGTTATTGGTCGGCTCTCCGAAAAGATAATGGAAAGAAAAACACTAAAAGAAATGGCTGAATTGGGGAGCTAAATATTTTTTTATGCAGCCATGTATGGACTTGTGTATGACATAATAATATCAATGAACCTTTCAAGGTCTAAAGCATGCGACGGGGTTGCAGCAGTATGCAGCTATTGCCTTGTACAGGGGATAAAGTAAGAGATATTCAGGACTTTTTGCTTATTAATGGGATTCGACTTTATTAAGATCACTGTGGCCCTGCAGACAATGCTTCACTCCATGGAAATTCTTTTTTCATGGACTCATTATTGGCCACCTGTTCGACATGCCCTTTATCGACGTTAACATCGGATGTGGAATTTGCATATAAGTAATTTCCAGCGGCGTTGTTTGAAAGGCAGTTGTTTTCCAGGATAAATGAATGGGTGTTGTTCAACTTATTTAATATGGCATATCCTTTTCCGGCTGTACGGCTGGGCTGTGTATTAATTATTATATTGTTTTTTACAATAGTCGTGTACCCTGACTCAGGAGCCGAAAATGCCATAACTCTTTTGTGGGCAATGGCTGCACCATAACACCCGTCGAATAGATTGTTTTCTATGAGGGTATTCTGGAACCCATTGAGCGTTATGCCTCCTGCCCAATCAGCACCCTGATTGGTGCCGGCTTTGTAAAACCTGTTATTATGGATGTATATATCTTTTGCAGTGTCTTTAGAATATTTGGACCCGTAACCTGTAATCCAGATGCCTGCAGCATTGGTTTCATATAACAGATTATTGAAGATTTCAATATCATCCATGATGAATGACGAGCCATCTTTCTGGACCTGAATCCCTGCTCCTCCTTCCCCTTCGGAGTTAATTGTGTTGTTGTAAAACTTTACATGGTTTGAGTTGTAAACCCTCAAGCCGCTGTTTGTTCTGCACGTTATTCTATTGTCCCAGGCTTCCACATTTGAAGAATAGATAACATAGAGGGCATCATGGCCTAACCTGTACACTTTGTTGTTGTAAAACTGAATGTTTGAACATCTTGTAACTTTCAGTCCATCTCCGTGGCTGTCGTGCATGTACAGACCATGCACCTGTATATTTTCGGAATCAAGGAGATGAATCAGATTATGATATCCTGCGCCTCTCTTCTTTTCTGAATTACCATCATGGTTTCCGTCTATCTCAAACCCCCTTATGGTTATATCATGATTTCCAGAGCTGTCCATCTGCGTAATTATAGGCTTGTATTCCGGCCAGTCTGATTTATCTTCAAGCTTGATTACGGCTGTGGAATCTCCCTCCAGGACGGTATTACTTCCAATAAGAATACTATCTGATATTATGTATGTAGCATTCCCTTTCAGGTGAACAGTTGTATACAGAGGGTTTTCTGCCACGTAAGCAAGAGCTTTATTTATTTCGACCTGATCATCGACACCATCACAGTTGAAATCCCCACTGCCGTTGGTAGTTACATAAACTACTCTCCCAAATGGTAAACCTGATAGGAAGAAAATTATAATTGCTATTAAAAGAATCAAAGTTACGCTGGAAATTATTATTTTTTTTCTGCTTCCCCATCTGTTAGTCTGTACTTTTTTTTCCATTTTGCATCCCCAAATGAGTTAAACTATATCGTTCATATCTTAAAATAGTTTACCTGTTGAATGTTGCAATAAGCATTCTTTAAGATGCTCTGATATGTAGCGGGCGAAAATAGAAAATCAAAATAGAACTTGATGGTACTCCCAGGATTCTTGATGTACTCCCAGGATTGAAAACATTTGTTTTTGTTTGCCTTAAGACATTTCAGCTACATTAATTATAAAAATAGAACTTAAAATAGTGATTATAGTCCTGAGCGGATTCGAACCGCTGTCCCGGGCTCCAAAGGCCCGAAGGATTGACCACTACCCTACAGGACTGCATATGAAAGCTTTTACTTATAGATTAATTCATGTACTTAATTTTTGTGCCATCTCTGGACTTTTTTGTGAGAGTTTAAGGTTGAATATTAAGTTATATTAAAAGTCGTATAATGGCTTTGAAACTTTTTGTATGGCAATATTTTTTGTTTGAAATAAATTTTTCGTATAATTAATTTAAAGTATTTTACATTATTAGTATATGATGGAGTTGGAAGAGATAGGTATGACCGAATAGCGAAGTTTTAGCGGATTGTGAAAGAATTGCCCGGAGTTACCTGTTCCTGCTCTGGAATATGTTTGATGGGAACATTTTTCAGAGCGGCTGTGTTGGGGGACGCGGTAAGGGATGAAGGTGACACCGGGCTTCTTCTTGCTCAAGCATCCTATTTATAGCTTTTTCTAATTTTTAATTAATTTATGATCAGCGTCGTTTCGTCTTCTCTATATTTTCAGTACTTTTTTCTTCTATCTCGATAAGGCAAGAGGAATCCTTCCTCGGCGGCTATCAAGCCTACACGGAGGAGTAGTTCACTTGTGAATGCTTTATGCCTATTCTTGATTGACTTCTGGCTATTCATTAGGGTAGGAGGTTATTTTGTTTCTGGTTAAAAATTAAAACCAGTACATAATTTATGTTAGCTTTGAAACTTTTAGCACAATAATATTATTTGCTATTGATCAATTTTTGGCATAATTAATTTAAAATAATGTATCTTATTACTATATATTGCAGTTGGGAAGCAAGATGGGGTAAACAAGCATAATCTACCACCGAAAAGCCGCCTGGAGACTGCTGGTTCTCTCTTCAAATCAATATGCTTGGGGGAGCATAATATTTGAGGGGGCTGTGTTGGGGGACACAGTGAATATGTGCAGTGCCTCCAGGCTTTTTCTTACAACTTTTTCTCCTTTCTACTGGCTTTTTTCCAATTTTGGAATTAGAAAGTGAAGTTGGTTAGACAAAAAGAACCACTTTGGGGCGCATATCTTCAGGGCTTCTGCTGGGGCACAGTAAAAAAAGGATTATAGCATTTCTGAGGTTCTTCTAATAACGTTTCTTTACTGAGGTTTTTTCTCTTCTGGTTCTTTTCCTGCTACTTTAAATCTGGTCAAAAAAGGGCGTTTTATTGGAAGGGTGAGCCCCTCTTTTTCAATATAGAGCTCAACTGCTTCTTTCAGGTTCGAAACCGCTTCTTCAATCGTTTTTCCCTGGCTAGAGACATCCAGTTCCAGGCATGAAGATGTATACAGCCCATTCTTCTTTTGCACCCTCGCAGAAAATGTAAACATCTTTGTCATTATTTGTAATACTCCAGTGTTTGTGTTAAATATATCGTAACTAATTATTTCGCAGCTGGTTATTTTCTTCTCCAGGCAGGTGTATATTTAACTGTCCCCCGGAAACCAATAAAAGCTTTGATTTTTTTCCTTTTTTCGAAATCTCAATCTTTTTGTATCCGCGCAGGTTTAACCCCAAAATTCTTGTAAATTAATGCAGTTTTTATTCAGTTTTCTAAGTTTAGGGTAGTTTTTGTCCCCTCAGCAAGTTCCAGGGCATTTGTCTAAAATAAAGCAACAACAATTGGCAACATTATAAGAAAATTATATATACTTTTAACTTATCATTCTCTAGTAATATATTTTGAGAGATGACCCTTATGTCTGACACACGAAATTTTGTTCTACGAGATGTAGATGGCAATGAGCACGGAGTTTTCACTGGAAAACAGCCCAGACAGGCTGCCTTGAAAGTTGCAAACCGGGGAAAAGGAACTAAATCCAAACCTGATATCATCCGCCTCAGGGAACGCGGGACAAAGAAGGTTCATGTTTTTAAGGCCTGGAAGCAGGTTGTTGCAGCCCCCAAAAACAAACCTGAATGGATGCCAGATAAAATTAGTAAACCCTTTGTCAAGAAAGAAAAAATAGAAACAATCGAGTAAAAAATTGTTTTTCTCATATTCTCTGTAAATCAGGATTCTTTCTTTTTTGAAAATTCTCTGGGGAAATTCTTCTCCCAGAGATTTTACTATCTCTTTTTTCAGATTTCAACGGCTTCTTCGACAGTTCTACCTTTCTGAATTACCCCCTTCCGGACTTTCAGGTGGGTTTTGCTTTTTTTAAATATCAATTCTAATAAGATGTGAGGGAATATTAGCGGATATTTGTCAGAAACCGGGTAATTTTGAAGCTTAATGACAAAGAGTTTCTTAATGTTTCTTAATAATACACTATTCTCGAAAAGCCTTGAGACAGTTCTTCTCCCAGGAATTTTTCAACCTCTTTTTTCAGATTTGCAACGGCTTCTTCGACAGTTTTCCCCTTACAAATTAAGTCCGCTTCCGGGCATATTGAAACAAAGATATTTTCTTCCTTCATGATGGTCGCAGAAAAAGGAAACCATATAGTCATATCCTGGAATATTGTTTAGTCCGTTTAAAATATTTCGTATTCCTGTACTCTCACATGTCGTTTTTCTGGAAACTGTATTTGCAGGCGCAGGAATTTTATACCTGTAAATATATCACTTTCAAAGTTTATATTAATTGAATCTCCAAATTAATGTTAGCAGGCTTGCGGAATTTATGGCAGCAGAGTCTTTTGTACCCTCTTTTATATCCTCTTTTTTATCTTCTCCTGACCTTTCTGTTATTGTCCTCCTTTGTGTCCTCCTGCTTACCGCTCTCAGGCAGGTAGGGTCTTTGAGGCTGCAGATCTGGCAGGTTATGACCCTGGGAGCTCTGGCTGTGCTGCTGCTCGGAGAAATTTCACCTGAAGAAGCTCTCAGGGCAATTAACATTGATGTGCTCCTTTTTCTTTTCGGGGCTTTTTGCGTGGGTGAAGCACTTAACAGGAGTGGGTATCTAGCCTGTCTTGGAAGCCAGATAGTTTCAAGGGCGAAAAACACGGACCAGCTTGTTTTGCTTGTAATTTTTTCTACAGGGCTCCTCTCTGCAGTCCTTATGAATGATACCCTTGCTATTATGGGTACCCCGCTGGTTCTTCGTTTTTCACGGAAATACGGTGTATCTCCCAAACTCATGCTCTTTGCCCTGGCCTTCGGAATAACTACAGGGAGTGTCATGAGTCCCATAGGAAACCCTCAGAACCTCCTGATCGCAATTGATGGAAACCTTGAATCCCCGTTTGTGACTTTTTTAAGTTCCCTGGCTCTGCCAACTATCATAAATCTTATACTTGTTTATGCCGTTCTTAAACTTTTTTTCAGTCAGGAATTCGGGAAACCGGCTCTGGTCCATTCCGAAGAGGTTATTTCAGACCCTGAACTTGCAGATCTATCAAAAAAGGCTCTGTTCCTTATGCTGGTTCTTATCACATGTAAAATTCTTCTGGTAGAGTTTTTACCTGCCTGGGATTTCAATTTGAGCTGGATTGCCCTGATCTCAGCTTCTCCCATATTGCTCAGCAAAAGGCGGACTGAGGTTGTAAAGAATATTGATTGGACAACTCTGGTCTTCTTTGTTTCGATGTTCGTGTTAATGGGAAGTGTCTGGATTTCCGGGACCTGCCAGGAACTCCTCAGCAGGATGTCTCCGCAGTTAGGCTCGGTTCCTGCTATCCTCACTCTCAGCATTATACTCAGTCAGCTTATTTCTAATGTTCCCTTTGTTGCGCTCTATCTCCCTGCAATGGGAGGTGGAGTTTCCCAGGAGCAATTAATGGCTCTCGCTGCTGGAAGTACAATTGCAGGGAATCTTTTGATCCTGGGGGCTGCAAGCAACGTTATTATTCTTCAGAACGCTGAAAAAGAGGGTGAAACTTTCTCTTTTGTAGAATTTGCTCAGATTGGTATCTTAATTTGTGTTTTAGATGCTATTATTTACTTTATATTCTTATAAAGGTTATAAGCAAAAATATTTCTTTAAATGGAGTTAAAAGATTCATTCTAACTGAAAATACCGTTTTAATTCCTATTAATCCTTTAACAAATTTTTCTGGTTAACCCTCAAGTATATAAATACTTCCCAACCCTCCGATAAACTTGATATACTGAGAGCACATACACTTTTTTCGGGAAGATATCAAATCATGACCCAGAATACTACCGATTCAAATACCAGGCGCAAACGCGCTAAAGGTACCGTACAGACGAAAACCTTCGGGCCTGTTGAAGACCTTGAAACACATGTCCGGTCCGACTGGTGGCAGACCCTTTTTAATTCTCTCTATCTCAAGACAGATGCCGACCTTCTGGATGATCTGGAAGTTACAAAGAAAGAGACAGACCTTATTGTCTCTATCCTTGGACTCGACTCTGAAGATTCGGTTCTTGACCTTTGCTGCGGGCAGGGCAGGCATGTCCTGGAACTGGCAAGGAGAGGATTTTCAAACGTTGAAGGCTATGATCGATCCCAGTACCTCATCCGAAAAGCAAGAACAAGAGCTCAGAAGGAAAACCTGCAGGTCAGGTTCAGGGAAGGGGATGCAAGAAAACTGCCTTATCCATCTGACACTTTCTCTGTAGTTACCATTCTCGGAAATAGCTTTGGATACTTTGATTCCACTCTGCAAGACCGGAAGGTGCTTGAAGAAGTTTTTAGAGTATTGAAGCCGGGGGGGAGGGTCTATATTGACGCCTCAGATGGGGATTATCTGAAAAAGAATTTCCAGCCAAGGTCATGGGAATGGCTGGACAGGAAATATTTTGTATGCAGGGAAAGAGCCCTTTCATCCGATGGTGAACGTCTGATCTGCAGGGAGGTTATATGCCGTATTGACAGAGGAATTATTGCAGACCAGTTTTACGCTGAAAGACTGTACAACAGGGAAAGTCTTTTTGAACTGCTTACAGCATCAGGTTTTAGCAGCCCTACATTTCACACAACCTTCAGCCCTGTATCAACAGGAACTCAGGACGCAGGAATGATGGAACAGAGGGTTCTTCTTTCAGCTACGGTTGAGAAAGTTGAGCCGTCTATAGCTTCTGGTGCTGAAGGTAAAAAACCCCTTAATGTTGTCGTAGTGCTTGGAGACCCGAAAAAGGAAGACCAGGTCAAACCTGCCTGTGTATTTGACGAGGATGATTTCGAAACTGTTAACAGGATGAAGAAGGCTCTTGCCGAAATTCCTTACATGAAATTCACCTTCCTTGACAGGCACGAAACTCTTTTCGAAGACCTTAGAAAGAAAGCAGGAAAAACTGACCTTGTACTCAACCTCTGTGATGAAGGTTTTTACAACGACCCTACAAAAGAGTTACATGTTCCTGCCATGCTTGAGCAGCTTAACATCCCTTACACGGGCGCAGGTCCCCAATGCCTTGCCTACTGCTATGATAAATCTCTTGTGAGGGGTGTAGCCCGTGAAATGCAGATTCCTGTGGCAAAGGGAATTTTTGTTACCGACGATTCTGATATTTCAAAGCTTGCTCTCTCTTTCCCCCTGATCGTAAAACCCAATTCCGGGGATTCAAGTTTCGGGATCACTCAGAAAAGCATGGTTCACAGCAGGGAAGAGTTATTAGATATCATTAAGGAAACGCGGGAAAAAATAGGGACAAATAAGCCTTTCCTGCTAGAGGAATTCCTTCCGGGTAAAGACATCAGTGTTGGCATAATCGGAAATCCGCCTGCCTGTACTGTACTGCCTATCACAGAAGAAGATTACTCCGCAGTCCCCGAAGAACTTCCCAGGATATGTGGATATGAGGCTAAATGGCTCCCTGACTCTCCGTACTGGAAGATTAAATCCGTGCCCGCGGGGCTTCCTGAGAATATAGAAAAAGAAATCGTGAAAAGCTGCCTTTCTCTCTTTACAAGGCTGGGCTGCCGCGACTATGCACGCTTTGACTGGAGACTTGACGCTGAAGGCAGGCCAAGGCTTCTTGAGGTAAATCCTAACCCTGGATGGTGCTGGGACGGGCATCTTGCTAAGATGTCGGCTTATGCAAATATCTCTTATTCCGGTATGCTTGCAGCAATTATCGGGGCTGCAAAGAAAAGGTATGGTATCGGAACAGGTGGAAAGGTTGTACTTCAAAGGAAAGTCCCCGGGCAGTCCACAAGGAAAAGCCCTGATGAATGCGCTGCGGAATTCGAGGAGGAAGTTGAGGCTAAAAACTCAATCGATTCTGAGGATGACAGAAAGAGAAATGTTTTCTCCAGAAACTCTGAATCAATACAGGCTCTCTAAGAGTATTCAAAAATCGGTTAAGAAAAAGGTTTGATTTGAAAAAAAGTTGGATTTAATAAATGGGTTTGGAAAATAGTTATATTTGAATAAAATCTGACCTGCAAAAGTTAGATACTTAAAAAATTCAGAAAAAATTGAATAAATATGACGGATGCGAAAGACTGATTTCTCCTTTCGCTTTCCTTTTTTCTTTTACTTTTTAG
>DUGS01000159.1:26385-27786 GCA_013331265.1 Methanosarcina sp. | reverse complement strand
TTATTTCACTTCTGGATGATTATCGTAAGGATATCTTCATCTTCCATGGTATGTTCAAGTCCCACCCTCTGTCCAGGATGTTTTGCAGACGGGCCCCATACATGTGCATAGCGGAACTTCCTGCGAAAATCACGGTGCAGACGGTCGCAGATCTGACCAATGTTCGTCCCGCTCATTACTATAAGGGGGTCTTCCATATCTGCTTGCTGCCCCTGAGGTTTCAGATAGACTCGAATAAAGCCCAGGCGGTCATAAATAGCATCCTTGAGAGTCTCTATATTAATACCTTCATGGGCTGAGATAAAAATCGATTCCGGATACAATTGCTGACATTCTTCTATTAGCTGAGGATACGCAAGGTCCACTTTGTTGACTGCGATTAAAGAGCGGACATAACTCCGGTTGCCCAGAACTACATCGATAAGCTGGTCTACAGTGATATTCTCCCTTATCAGGACATGAGCATTGTGGATTTTGTATTCGTCCAGCACGGCTTTGATGGTCTCTTCGTCGAGGTCCAGGTCGATGGTTGAGTTTATCTCGATTCCACCCCTGTCCTTTCTCTTTATGGTTACGTCAGGGGGCACTTCATCTACTCGGATTCCTGCCTGGTAAAGTTCGTCCATAAGCACTTCATAGTGTTTTGGCTGGAAAACGTCGAGCAAAAAGATGACCATATCAGAGTTACGGATAACCGATATAACTTCTTTCCCGCGCCCGCGCCCTGAAGATGCGCCTTTTACGAGCCCTGGTACATCAAGGAACTGAATTGTTGCACCTTTGTGTTCAAGCACTCCGGGCACAACTGTAAGAGTGGTAAACTCGTATGCTCCAACTTCTGATTTTGCGCCAGTAATTTTGTTCAGAAGCGTGGATTTCCCTACAGATGGGAAGCCCACGAGAGTTACGGTACCGTCTCCCGATTTTTTGACCGAGTAACCTTCTCCTCCACCCTTTGAGGAGGCTTTCCTCTCAATTTCATCCCGCATGCGGGCTATCTTGGCTTTCAGCCTGCCTATGTGGTGGGAAGTTGCCTTATTGTACTGGGTCTTTCGGATTTCTTCTTCTACTTCCTGTATTTGTTCCTGTATGCTGCTCATTTGAAACCTGCCGATTTCGGGACTGAAGAAATGATTTTCATAGTTCTATAAAAAAGAAACCGCACCCAAACGGTCTCTATAAACCTTTTTTGATCCAAAACAGATCCGTTTTCAGGATATTTTATCCTGAATAGTTGGATGCAATATATATACCTATGGAATACTTTTAGTGTCCTGAATGTTTTTTAATGCTGAAATTTATTCATTAAATAATTTATTGTTATTAAATGATTTTTATTGATTTATCCTGAATTCTAAGTAAATTTCTTATTTATATCACTCAATAAGTATAATAATAATA
>DUGS01000159.1:12562-26188 GCA_013331265.1 Methanosarcina sp. | reverse complement strand
ATAATAATAATATTTAAACCTTATTGATGGGCAGCCATGTGTTGATTATGGATAACAAGCACCTTCATTCTAAAGGAATAATCTCTCCGGTTCTCTCATATACCTGCAGCCCTACCGGAAGTTTTGAGGCAAATTCTGAAGAGCCAAGAGTTTGAAGAAACTTTTTGACTTCAGGAGTATTGAGGACCTCTTTTCTGATCAGGAAGTCATATTCCTCTTCTGCGAATTTTATGAATTTCAGGTCTCTATTTTTTTCCGCACAGTTCTTTAAACCCACTCCTGCATCCGCCTTCCCCGAAAGAACGGCCTCGCAGACTGCAACTTCGGATTTCGCTCCGGAAGAGTATCCAGGTATCGAGTCTGTAAACTCTTTTTTGCTTATTCCCTTTTCTCCTGCAAGTTCCTCTATTTTCATCTCAAGGAGTGCCCTTGCACCCGAACCCCTGTTACGGTTAATCAAACGCTTGCCTGGCAGGGCCTCAAGTCCGGTAATCGGGCTGTCCTGCTTGACAAGGAGCCCGGCTTCCCGCCTGTACCCCTTGACAAGTACAGCACCTGAAAGCCTCATACTCTCGATTGTTGGGATATTGTACAGAGTCCCTGCCTGCCCTTTTGATTTTGAGGGCATATTCACGCCTGCAATATCAGCCGTCTTTGCAGCAATTGCACTGAAACCCCCGCTTGAACTCGTGTAAAGTGTTCTGAACCGAAGCCCGCTGAGGTCTTCCAGAACGTCAAGTCCAGGGCAGAAACCACCTGCTATCAGGAGGTCTGGTTTTTCAACTTCTCCAAAAAGGGTCACTTCCACTGGAGTGCCTGCTTCTATAAACTCCGTCTTTGAAGGGATTTCTATAAAGCCGTCTGCTCCGGAAAGGGAGGTTATGGCGCCTGAGCCCCGGTCTGCGGGATAAACTCTTCCCCTGACCATTCCTACGGGAAGTAGCTGCTGCCTCCCCTCAGAGCGCAGGTCAGTACCCATTATTCCTTTTTCCTTTTTTCTGACTCCGGACTCCGCTCCAAGGGATTTTCTAAGCAGAGGAGCCACAAATTCATTGAAGATCATTAAAGCAGATGTGGGGTTCCCGGGAAGCCCTATAACCGGGACGCCTTTTATGACGCCAATAATAACAGGTTTTCCTGGTTTTATGTTGATCCCGTGGGCAAGGGTCTCCCCTGCTTCGTCTATTAACCTGTACATTACATCCCCTGACCCGGAGGACGTGCTTCCCGAGGTCAGGACAAGGGCGCACTCAGAAACTGCAGTTTCAAGTACCTTTCTCATTACTCTCTCATCATCCTTCACAATCCCATAAAGCAGAGGGAGAGCTCCGCATTCCTGAATTCCTGCATGCAGCGTATAAGAGTTTGCGTCATATATCTTCCCCTGAGCCAGATTTTCTCCAGGGCTGACGAGTTCGTCTCCGGTCGAAATTATCCCTACGGGAAGCCTGAGTACGGGGACTTCTTTTTTACCTATGGAAGCCAGAACCCCGATTTCTCTTGTGCCGAGTTTCCTTCCCGTGCGCAGCACCCTTTCCCCTTTGAGGATATCGGAACCTGCTTTCATGATATTTTCCCCCACAGTTACAGGACTGAAGATAGATACAGTCCCGTTTTCTTCAGACGTATACTCTACCATAACAACAGCATCAGCTCCTTCGGGAATAGGAGCTCCTGTCGCAATCTCCACGGCTTCTCCTGCCGAAACCTTGAATTTTGCATCCGATCCTGCGGGGATATTCCCAAGGAGTTTAAGTTTTACAGGTTTTGTTCCACTTCTGGTATAGGTATCTTCTGCTCTAACAGCATAGCCGTCCATAACCGCTCTTGGGAAGGGAGGTACATTGATTTCGGTGACTATATCCTCTGCAAGAGTTTTTTCGCGGGCATTTTCGAGGGCCAGATTTTCCTTTTCTGGAAGGACCTGAAGGCTGTTTATTATTTTTCGTGCTTCTTCTACAGAGACAAGTTCCCGAAATTCTTTACGTTTCATTAGCATCAAACCCTGAGTCTTATCGGTTTCCTGATTGATTTTTTACCTTAATAGCGTTTTCCGGCATATATCAATCGGTTCTTGAGTCCGCAAATTCTCTTACCACTGGAGTGACTGAAACCTGCAGGAGAAAATATCAGGTTTTGATGGAAGATTGGCTCAGGGCATCGGAAATATAGGGCTCAGCTAAACTGGTATAGGGCTTAGCTAAACTGGTCTCGATTTTAATAGTTAACTAAAATATTTCTGACCGAAAAAGGTCCTGACCGAAAAAAAGGATTTTTGGCGGGAAAAATCCCGCAATTTGATTTTACCTTCGAGTTGCTCTCTTCTTTTTAGCAAACTCTTTAATTTTTCATCTTTTATTTATATATAGGGGTTCCCGTACTCTGGGTTATTTTGTCAAAGGCTTCGACCATCTTCATTGTCAGGGAACCGGGTTTGCCTGTACCGATGACTCTTCCGTCAAGCTTGGTAATGGGAGCGGCTTCGGCTGCAGTTCCGGTAACGAAGATTTCATCCGCTGTATAAAGGTCAAAAAGACCAAGGTTTGCTTCGATAACATTGTATCCCATCTCACCAAGAAGCTCGATGGCTGTCGCCCTTGTGACGCCTTTTAAGTTGCTTATTGTGTGGGGAGTTAGGACCCTGTTGTTTTTGACGATAAAGATATTGTCTCCCGAACCTTCGCACACAAAGCCGTTCTGGTCAAGGAAGACAGCTTCATCTCCACCTTTCTCATTGGCTTCAATTTTTGCCAGGATATTGTTCAGATAGTTCAGGGACTTGATGTTTGGGGACAGGGCATCAGGTGCGTTTCTGCGGACACAGACGCTAACTCCTGTGAGTCCGATCTCGTAAAGATTGCCGTACATAGCTCCCCAGCCCTGGGCGATAACAACGATGGTTGGCTTTTCACAGTTGCGGGGGTCAAGCCCTAGATCGCCGATTCCTCTTGAGACGACTGGGCGGATGTAAGCATCTTTGAGGTTATTTTTCCTGAGAGTCTCAAGGATTATCTCGGACATTTCTTCTCTTGTGACGGGGATGTCCAGTGCGATTGCTTTTGCGGAATCATAAAGCCTGTCAACATGTTCCTTTAATTTGAAAACACGTCCGTTATATGCCCTTATGCCTTCGAACACACCGTCCCCATAGAGGAAACCGTGATCATAAACCGAAACTTTGGCTTCGGACTTCGGGACAAATTTCCCGTTTAAATAAATCAGTAACTCACTCATTTGCAAATCATCCTTTTTGGTTTTTATTACCTATAGGGTACTTAACTGGAGCTTTCGATCCTGTCCAGTCCTTAACCTACAAGTGAATACCCCATTTAACTTTTTCACTCTCTAGCAGTATGTAAGCTCTGTGCAAAGGTCTTATATGAACTCGGAACTTCGAGAGAGTTACTATACTGGAAGTCTTTATAAACACTCCAAGTAAAGTGGGTAGATCCTGAATATATATTACAATTCCGCTTCAACATAAATATTTTAAGATTTAATTCATCTCTATTTTACAGTTCATACAAAAAGCTTTTATCTTAGAAGGCGCATTTCGTATTCCGCAGTAAAATCAGCAAACAGGGCTCGTGGCTTAGCCAGGATATAGCGCTGGGCTTCTAACCCAGACGTCGGGGGTTCAAATCCCTTCGAGCCCGCTTAATTTCCGTTTGATTTGTCTTTGAAAACAAATCTCAGTTACCTTCCTGATGTTTCTGCACCTTTTACTGAAGTCCACATTCGCTTTCATTTAACTTACACTTTTTCAGCAATGGTTTCCTGCATAGCTGCAGCTTTTTACGAAAGCCTGTGTTAAATGCCTTTTTTAAATCGCAAAAAACAGGTTTAAAAGTTGAAATAAATGAAATTTAAAACAAAAAGTAACTACCAGGGCTGAAAATATGTAAATTTTTTCGGTTAACTGCTCTTACGGGTTTCAGGCATCATCTCAACGCTATCTTCCTGAGGCATGATTATTGCCATAATAATATATATCACGATCCCGGGCCCGACTCCACTCAACAGGGTAAAGAAAGCAAAGCCAAGCCTTATAAGGGTTGGATCAACACCAAAGTATTTTCCGAGTCCTCCGCAGACTCCAAAAACCATGCGGTCACTCTTGCTTCTTGTCAGGCGCTTTTTCATTGTATAAACCGTACGTTTTTCTTCTTTTGCCTCTTTTTCTTTTTCTTCTTTGGTCTCTTTCTCTTTTTCTTCTCCGGGCTTTACCCCGGTCTCTGTTCCGGCTTCTTTTTCTTCCGTTGTTTTCTCAGGTTTTTCCCATGATTTTTCTGTATACCCGGTTTCAAGTTCTTCCGGAGCTTTGAAATCGCTTTCTTTCTGTTCCTTTTTTTCCTGGAATTCGGGATTTTCCTGCATATTGATTATTCTATTTATGGGGATTTATATTATTCTGATATTATTCTACTCTTCTTATTATTCTCTCCTCTATTTCCTCCTGTATCTCTTTTCTTTTTAATGGCATTCAGCGCAGCTGCACTCTTTATCCCTGCGGATGATTCCGTACAGCATAAGAGGGAGCAGGAGGACTGCAAAACCTATCTTAATGCTCTCGGGAAGCAGTTCTTCTGCACTTCCGAGAGTTGCAGTCGCGTTTATTCCCAGCTTAAGGTAAAGCCAGTCCAGAAGGATTCCCGCTCCAAGTGCGCACATGGAGATTACCCCCACGTAAAGTGCTGCGGAACGCTTTCCAAGAAACCGGGCGACCATTGTTATGGTTGCCGCATTAGTTGCGGGCCCTGCGAGCAGGAAAACAAAAGCCGTGCCAGGGCTCATTCCTTTGGCTACAAGGCTTGCGGCAAGAGGAGTCGAAGCAGTAGCACAGATGTAAAGCGGGATGCCCACAAAGAGCATAACCATCATTGACCCTAATCCCCCGCCAAGGTAATCCTGGATCAGGGCCTCGGGAACAGCATAGGAAATTATCCCTGCAAGCAGAATTCCGATCAACATCCATTTCGAAATTTCTCCAGGAAGTTCTATGAATGAATATTTCAGGCCTTGCAGAAACTCTTCTTTTATTGACTTTTTAATTCTCTTATCCGGGAGCGGTCCGTTTTTCTCCTGCCCGCAGTGGCCGCAGCCGCATGAGGAAGTTTTACTTTCGGGCACATACATTGTGGGCGAAAGTATGAGAGGTTTGATTCCTTCTCCGGATCCGGTCTTCAATTCCAGATGCGTGGTTTTTGAGGGCATCGTGTTCAGGGCAGGATTTACCTCTTTTTCTGGCACTTCAGGTGTGCCGCAGTTGCAGGAAGGGGAATTGCATTTACTGCAGGCTGCCGATACACCAACAATGGTTGAGGCTGCAAGGATTTCTACTTTCTTCCCGGACTTCTCCGGTTTTTTACTTCCGCTTTTCTCTGGCTCTTCTCCTATCAGCAGGTTATCTGCAAGCCCTGCAAGGACAGCAGTTACAAGGGCAGCAAGTGGACGGAAAACTGCCATCAGAGGGTCCAGGAGAGCGTAGGTAACCGCTATTGAGTCCACCCCTGTCTCGGGAGTGGAAATAAGGAAGGAAAGGGTTGCGCCCCTGTTTGCCCCTCTTTTTCTTATAGACATGGCTGCCGGGATAACTCCGCAGGAGCACAGGGGGAGGGGAAGTCCTGCCAGGGAGGCGTTGATTACAGAACGGATTTTTCCTGCTGATGCTCCAAGATAGTCCACAATCTTCTGGTCAGGCACAAGGACATTGAGGATGCCCGCAACCGCAAATCCGAAAATCAGGTAAGGAGCAGCTTCTACAAAAACTTCCCATGAAGATATCAGGATGCCAAAAAGTAGGTCAGGGACTGAACTGAAAATTTCAGTACTCACGATTTTTCCTCCACATGTTCAAGGCACGTCTCAATGAGTGTGCGTACATGTTCATCTGCGATATAGTAAACAGTAAATTTTCCTTCCCGCCTGACCCTTACAAGGTCAAGCTGCCTGAGGGTCCGAAGCCCGTGGGAGACTGCAGACTGAGTGACTTCAAGTGCCTGTTCAAGCTCACAGACGCACATTTCTTTCTGCCTGAGTAAAAAAAGGATCTTCAAGCGGGTATCCGATTGAAGCGCCTGAAAAACTGCAGACATCCTCGTGATATTTTCGGAATCAGGGACCTTCTGCATCAGAGTTTTTGTCTGCTCCGGGTTCACACGTTCGCACTTCTCCTTCATGAACGTATGAACATCTGTTCATATATTAATCTCTTTCCTTGTTTCTATTTATTGGAGTCATTTTATGGAGTCATTTTATGAGGAATTCTTTAAAACCTCAGCATAAGGGCTGCAAATAATATTAAAGCAAAAAGGAATATCCAGTCTCTCCTCTGCATTGTAAGTTCATGCATTGAAGTCCTGCGGGTTCCCTGGTATCCTCTGCTCTCCATTGCCAGGGCAAGTTCTTCAGCATCCCTTATCACACCTTTTATCAGGGGTATGGCAAGGGCAGGGACTGAGCGAAGAGGGTTCTTCCCGAAGTACATGCCCCTTGAAGCCTGGGCAGCTTTTGTCCGCTCAACTCTTTCAAAGAGAATTGGAAGAAAAGATATGGAGAGGTTCATCATTGTCGCAAGTTCAAAGGAGTTTACACCCATCCAGCGGAGGGGAAGTGGGCGGAGCATTCTCTCTATCCCGCAGGTGATTGCGGATGGGTCAGTGCTGGCTGTCATAAGAGCGGCAAAAAGCAGAAGGAGTATAAACCGTGCAGAAAGCCTTAGCCCGTTTTGAAGCCCTTCCAGGCTGGGGTGCAAGATCCAGAAAGAAGTCAACACATGTCCTTTAGTGAAGAACAGCTGCGCAAAAAAGATGAATATTATAAACAGCATCATGGGCCTTACTGCGCGGAGAAATACTCTTGCTGGCAGTCCGGAAAATGAGGTAAGAGCAAAAAAGAAAACAAACAGGGCCCCTATCCCAAAAAAACTTTCTGTCCTGAAGGTCAGAATTCCAAGCAGCATCACAGCTGCAAGTTTTGTCCTGGGGTCAAGCGTATGCAGAAATGAATCTCCGGGCACATAACTGAAAACCGGTTCTTGCATGCTTTTTTTCGCTCTCCTTGTTTCTCGTTTTATACTTGCATGAATAATTCCAACTATTTCACAGGCTATTTTTCAAGCTGTTTTCAGGTATTATTCAGGCTGTTTTTCAGCCTTTTCTTTCTCAATTATTGATTTTACTCTTAATATCTCTTCGAGAGCTTCTTCAACCGTAAATACAGCAGGGTTCACCTGTATTCCTCTGGATTTAAGTTCTCTCATCATGGCTGCTACCGGAGGAAGGGGCACATTTTCGGTTTCAAGGTACTCTTTTCTGCTTCCCTGAAAACTTATCCTGCCTTCCTGGAGATGGATTATTTTTTCAAGCAGGGGAAAGAACCCTTTCAGGTTGTGGGTTACGGTTATAACTGCGGTCCCCTGATCCTTTACTTTTTTAAGAGTTTCCAGAATTTCTTTTTTTCCTGAAGGGTCAATCCCTGTGATAGGTTCATCCAGTACAAGGTAGTCCGGCCTGAGAGCAAGAGCACATGCAAGGGCAACTCTCTGCATCTCTCCTCCACTCAGGCTGAAAGGGTTCCGGGATAGCATTGTGCGGTCAAGATAGACAGCTTCAAGGGCTTCAAGAACTCTCTCCTCAGTTTCTTTCCTGGAGTATCCGAAGTTTAGCGGTCCAAACGCTATCTCATCATATATTGTCCTGCAAAATAGCTGGTCTGCCGCCTGCTGGAAAACCATTCCTACCCTGCTTTTAACCTTTTTTGAAGAAGGGGAAAGCCCGTCAATAGTCACTTTTCCTGAGTCCGGGCGCAAGATCCCGTTAAACAGTTTTATGAGGGTCGATTTTCCTGCACCTTTTTCTCCCAGAATCCCCACGAATTCCCCTTTTTCGATGCGCAGATTGACATCTTTTAAGGCTGTAATTTCAAGAGGGGTATTTTTCGAGTAGAATAAACTTACGTTTTCAAGAATAATCGGCATATCTCCTCCGCAAAGCTGGAAGGGGAAGAGGTCTTTTCCCAGGGGATCATGACTCCGTGTTTTTTCAGGCGCTCTGCAAGATCCATCAGGGACGGCGGAGTGAGTCCGAGATCCAGGAGAAATGGGTTGGAGAGTACGTTTTCTGGTTCTCCTTCAAGCACAATCCTCCCTCTGTCCATTACTATAATTCGGTCAGCATCATGAAGTTCTTCAAGATTATGTGTAATGTATATTATCGTTTTTCCTTTTTCATGAAGCTTTTTTACGTGTTTAAGGACGAGTTTTCCCGAATCAGGGTCAAGCATGGAGGTTACTTCATCAAAAACAAGACATTCAGGCTCCATGGTAAGGGTTCCTGCAAGAGCTGCACACTGCCCCTGTCCACCACTCAGGGTCTTTGGAGAATGATACCTGTAATTTTCAAGCCCTATTTCAGCAAGGACTCTCTCCACTCGTCTCCTGATTTCTTCTGGGGGAAGGCAAAGGTTTTCAGGCCCGAAGGCAAGGTCTTCTTCTACGGTCCTGCCAATAAACTGAGTTTCTGGATTCTGAAACACAATGCCAACAATTTTTCTGATTTCCTGAAGCCTGGAAATGTCTCTTGTATCCATGCCCTTTACCATGACCTTTCCTTTCCCGGGTTTCAGGAGCCCGTTGAGGTGGAGGGCCAGAGTGGATTTTCCGCTCCCGTTTCGGCCTATTATCCCGATATATTCCCCTTTTCTTATTCCCATATGTATGTCGCTGAGGGCGGGTTTCCCATCAGGGTAGCTGTAACTCACGTTTTCGAGCCTGATCATGCTGGGTCCGATTTAATACTTCTTTATCAATTTATATGAACATTGGTACTCGTTTTTTGCGGGATAAAAGCTCACATTTAGGGGGAGCGAAGGAGAATCCCCGCAAATAAATTCGCGGGAGCTGTCACAGTTCATTGGTTGAAGCAATATATGCGGCAACCGCTGTTTTTACTATCTCCCCCGGAATGAAGGGAATTACTCCGAGAGTAATGGCTGTCCAGAGTCCTACTTCAGCTACCAGCATCAACTGGAAAACTCCGAGGGCATATATTATCAAAATTCCTGTGCTCATGTTAAGGGCATTGATCGCAAGCCCTGATTTTTCGGCGTGTTCTGCTTTTTCAGCAAGCTTGCCTACAATGAAGGCAGCAGCGATAAAACCGAAAATGTACCCTCCGGTGGGTCCGAGAAGCACTCCTATTCCGGAGCTTCCTCCCGCAAAGACTGGAAGCCCTGCAACGCCAAGAAGTGTATATACAACCATGCTCAGGCTTCCCCACTTACTCTTCAACATGCTCCCTGCAAGCAGGACAAAGAAAACCTGCAGTGTGACCGGAACAGGTGAAAATGGTATGGGTATCTGTATGTAAGCTCCTGCAGCCGTCAGGGCTGCAAAAAGGGATGCAAAAACCATTTTTCGAAGTTCTGAAGTATGAACTGAATGAGAATTATGTTTTATATGCATGCTTTTTCCTTTTGCGTTAATTTTATCTCTTTACCGGCTTTATTCGGAGTAATATCGAGCATACTGTCAACTTTATTTTCCGTTAGCCTTTACAAGTGAGATAATTATCTGTAATCTTTATTGTCAACCTATCGTGGTTACATGGTTTACATTGAATTTAAAACTTTCCAGCGGTATTTACCGTAATGACAATGGCAACCTTCAATGGCAGCCTTTTTATCCTGCTATTAGATGTCCGGTCACGTTTTGTAATTTTTTCCAAAAAATAATGAGGGCTTCTTTTTTAAAGACATTTGCGAAGGTCTGTTCTATGTTTCGGAGCGACAATTAAATATATATCTTATACCGGTATTATGGATACTTCACCTGAAATACAGTTTTACTATACTGTTTCATTCTGTGTTCAGGGAATCCATTGTGGGCGCGTGGCCTAGCCCGGATATGGCGGCAGCCTCCTAAGCTGTAAACCGGGGGTTCAAATCCCTTCGCGCCCGCCAAATTCTATATTTTCATTTGCTATCTGTTTTATTGTTCCATTCCGTTTTAGTTCCACTTTTCCGGTTTCACTTTCTCTATTTTGTCTGCATGATTTTACAGACATGTCATTATATTATGGAAAAATTTCTTATTTAGAAATACAGTTATCTCCTATCTGCCGTGGCAGTAAATGTTTAGCATAACTTCTATTAAAAAACACGCCGATTCAGAGGAAACAGGAATTGATCAGAAAAGCCAGGATAAGTGATGTTGTTGAGATGAAACAGCTCATCAACACTTACTCTAAGGATGAGCTTATGCTTGCTCGCTCCCTGAGTGAGATGTACGAGAACATAAGGGACTATTATGTATATGAGATTGAAGGCGAAGTTGTAGGATGCTGTGCCTTGCACGTGGTGTGGGAAGACCTTGCAGAAATCCTCGCCCTTGCGGTTAAGCCCGATTGTGCAAGAAAAGGGGTAGGCACAAAACTTGTTTCGGCATGCCTTGAGGATGCGAAAAATCTCGAAATGAAAGAAGTCTTTGCTCTTACCTACGTGCCTGGCTTTTTTGAAACCCTGGGCTTTAATATCGTAGATAAAAACAGTCTCCCCAGGAAAATCTGGTCTGGATGCATCAGGTGCCCCAAATTTCCGGATTGTAATGAGATTGCAGTTCTTAAAACTATCAAAGCCTGAATAAATTAGAAAACAATCAGGAAGTTTTTCCGTTTCACAGCTCCTGATTTTTTTCGATTTTTATCTTTTTTGCTAAGTTTAGGTAATAAAATCTTGTGAAATATATTAAAACGTTGTGTAATATATTAAAATCTCATATTACTTATTTTCTAAGTATTTCTATTTTTAGCCTGGTAAATCAAAAACTATTTATTCAGGGATTATGTTTTTTAGGTCGTCCTAATTATTATGTCTGGAAAATTCCGGGCATGTGCTGGTGGGATGATGTTAATGAATATAGATCGACTTGAAGAATATCTTGAAACTATTCTTTATCTTATTAAGAAAAATCAAAGCCCTGCAAAAACTAAACAAATCGCAGAAGAACTTAATGTATCTTCACCCAGTGTGACAGAAATGATTAAAAAGTTGCATTCGATGGGGTTTGTTGAGTATAGGCCCTATCAAGGGGTCGAGTTGACTAAAAAAGGGGCTGACGAAGCTGTTCGGATCAAAAGAAAACACCAGGTGCTTGAAACTTTCCTGACTGAAGTCCTTAATTTTGACCGGAGGGAAGCCCACAGGGAAGCCTGCGAGCTTGAGCACGCAGTATCCGATTCAGTGCTTGAGAGACTTTACGATTTCCTTGGAAACCCTGAGTACTGCCCTGACGGGCACCCGATAAATATCGATAAAAGTAACCTGCAGCGAGAAGAAAGTTTCATTCCCCTTGATGAGATGAGTGAGGGAAGTTCAGGCATGATTGTCAGGGTAACCCTTCCAAGAGAAACAAAAGAGCGTTTAACCTCTCTTGGTATCATAACCGGAGAGAATATTGAAGTCCGGCGCAAGCAAAAACAGGGCTGTATCTCAGTCATTGCTGTCGGGTCTGAAATCGCCCTCGGAAGAGATGTCGCAAAGAAAATTTTCATCACTCCTAAAGGCAAAAACTTTTAAAAAATGGATAAATCATCCATAAATTGCGTGGAGTGCGGTTAACGGAGAGGTGATAGAGATTTCCAGCTCATGCTGTAATTCAGGCGACAGAGAAAAAAATGATTCTCCTTATGATTTGACATTCGCTTTTATAGGCAACCCTAGCGTTGGAAAAAGTGTTTTCTTCAGCAGGCTTACAGGAGTTGGAGTTGAGGTTTCCAACTATCCGGGCACTACAGTTTCCCTTACAAAAGGAAATGTAAAAGTAAATGACAGGACTATTGAAGTAGTCGACCTCCCAGGGATATATTCTCTCGGGGTTGCAAACGAAGATGAAAAGGTAACCAAGAGGTTTATTTTTAAAGATTCTCCAGATGTTATTATTAATGTCCTTGACGCGAGCAGGCTTGAGAGAAACCTCTATTTGACCCTTCAGTTACTGGAACTCGATATCCCTATGGTTATTGCCTTAAATCAGGTAGATCTGGCAGCAGAACTCGGAATTCTTATTGATGCGGATAAACTCTCGGAACTCCTGGGCCTGCCTGTAGTCCCAACTGTTGCAACCCAGGGAGCGGGGCTTGATGAGGTAGTGCTTATAGCTCTTGAAGAGGTAGGAAAAGTCCAGAAGCACCATAGGGTAAGATATAGCCAGTGGATCCGCAAGGCTTTATCGTGGCTTGACTATGCTTTCCCAAATACATCTCAAAGCATCCTGATTGCAGCCCTGTTAAATGATGCCGAATTTGTAGAACTCTGCTGCATGCCGCCTGAAGCCAATGCGATTCTCTCTTCTGCCAGGCACTTTCGGCAGAACCTTGAAATCGATCGCGGAATTTCAGTTCCGGATACTATTGCAAGAGACCTGTACGGAGAGTCCGGATTTATAGTGGACAGCGTCGTCTCAAACTTTGAGCCAAAAAAAAGGTTCCGTGACAGGATAGATAGGGTTCTTACCTCTCATCACTTCGGGGTTGCGGTTCTCATCTCCGCGCTACTCATTACGTTTCTTCTTGTCTTCAGGATAGGGGGCTTTCTTGAAACCTGGATTGTAAATGACCTTTTTGAGCCTTACATAATCCAGCCCATAGAAGCAATGACTTCTGACATGTCGCCTGTCCTCAGAAACCTGATTCTTTATTCATTGCGAGGGGTGGAAGCCGGATTTGCAATTGCAATCCCGTATATTGCAGTTTTCTATGCTATCCTTTCCATATTTGAGGACTCAGGCTACCTGACAAGGGCAGCTTTTCTTCTCGATAACCTGACACATAAGCTCGGGCTTCACGGGAGAGCTGTTATCCCTCTGGTTCTGGGGTTTGGCTGTAATGTCCCTGCAATAATGGCTGTACATGCCCTTGGCACAAGGAGGGAAAAGCGGATAGCTTCGCTCCTCATATCTCTGATTCCCTGCTCTGCAAGAACAGTTATTATCCTTGGACTTGTAGGGACCTTTGTTGGCTTCTGGCCTGCTGTTTCCATCTATGTGCTGGAGATCATCATCATTGCGGCGATGGGCTGGATACTGGGAAGGACTCTTCCAGGCCAGAGAAGTGGCTTCATTATGGAAATGACCCCTCTCAGGAAACCTGAACTTAAATCAACCCTCAGGAAAACCTGGATGAAAAGCCGTGAGTTTTTATTTATCGCTTTTCCACTGCTTCTTGCAGGGAGTGCAGCCCTGGGAATTGCCGATGCCCTGGGTCTTCTTTCTATCTTCCAGGACTTTGTAGAGCCCGTATCTGTAGGGCTTCTGGGGCTCCCGGCTTTTGCCGCAACAGCTCTTGTCTTTGGAATTCTCAGAAAAGAAATGGCACTTCAGATCCTGGCAGTACTTGCAGGTACAGCCAATTTTGCAGCTGTGATGACTCCGCTTCAGATGTACCAGTTTGCGGTTATAACAACCATTTATGTCCCATGTGTTGCAACGATTGCAGTACTCAAGCATGAGCTTGGTATAAAGGATACGGCCATGATTGTCACCTTTACAATAACTCTTGCTCTTGTGGCAGGCGTTTTAATCAGGATTTTCGGGCCTCTCTTCCTTTAACCTTCTAATTTTTTTATCTATTC
>DUGS01000159.1:647-12371 GCA_013331265.1 Methanosarcina sp. | reverse complement strand
TTTTTTATCTATTCCCCCGATTTCTTTTTCTCTTTTCCTTTATCATGTTTATCCCCTGAAATAATCATTTCTACGCAGAGCACAATATTTATATATTAACAAACTCCTTCATCACTTTCTCTTTTATTTTCTTATTATCGGAAATTATTAATACTTCATACATCGTGTTTATTTCCGATGACTCGGATTACCGATCACTTACACAAAAACGTATTTAGTGTTATTATGGATATTTTCGAAATGGACCATTTTCGAGAACCAGAAGTTGAAGAGGTCCAACTTTTTCTCGAAAGCACCGGAACCCATGGTTCTATTGTTCACGAAACTGCTCTGGAAATGGACTGCAGCACATCCCCTAAAGTCCAGGCGAGGCAGAGTGTACTTCTCAACCTCGATGAATCCATTCCGTCAATTCAGTAACACTTAACTTAAAGATATTTCCGACCCCTATTGAAATCCAACTCTTTAACTCCTTTTATTTTAGAGTTTGTTTTGGGTTTCATTCTCTATTTTGTATAATCCCAGGTTTGAAACCTCTAATTCATTTTTCCGAAAACTTGAACTGCACTGATGCACCTATTTAATATTTTTTATGCAAACTTTATCGAAAAATATTTATCCTGCTTTTCGGCCCCTTTCTTTCCAGGAAAATTATTTTTCTATGGAATTCCCTTACCCTTACTTGCAGCATTATATGTCCTGAAGCGGGATGTTTTAGTGTGCATATCTCTGGCATCGGTTAACAAATTTTTGCACAACTTAGAATACTACTTATAGCGATACTTATAGTGATACTTATAGCGATTTTCCAGTCGCAGGAATATTTAAAGAAACCTATTTCTTCTTTTTTAGAGCATTTCCAAGCAGCCTCTCCTCTTTTTAGTCATTTCCTTGGTTAAACTTCTTCCTTCGGAAATTTCGTGCTTTATGCTCTTTTTTCTGTTCTGTTATACGGTCTCTGTGGTCGGTTTCAGAAAAGTTAATAAAGTATTTTGTTATAATATAATTTAAAAGTCATCTATAGACTGCTGAATACTATCGATTACCATATATATATAAAGTAAGATTACATCTACTTTATACATATTATTTAAATTTGTCTGATCTAATCAATTTATATTATAATGACGTATCATGATAGCAAAAACTTGCAGACACAAGGAAACCCGGGACCTTAATTTATTGTTAGAGGTATTTTCATGAGAACTGGACAGAGGGATATGCACAATACACCGCTTAAAAGGCGACTGTCAATCACCTATGAGGAGCTCGAAACTCTCAAAAAATCAATCAAGGCTTCAGTTCTCAATGAGCTGCAGTCCGAAGTAGAAAATAGTTCCGATCTTGATTCCTTTAAGGATCAAATTCTTTCCGAAATAAGAACCGAACTGAGGGAACTTCCTGATTCTGCGTCGCTTAAGGCTTCAATTCTTGGTGAACTGCGGTCCGAATTAATTTACGGTAAGAAAGACGAATCCGAAGCGATCGACCGACGAGTAAAAGAACTGGCTGGAATTCAGGACGGGCTCGTCAGAGAACTGCTTGACCAGAAAATGATTATAAAAAAGCTGGAAGCAGACGTTGAAAGACTTTCAAAATCATTGGAAGTTAAGCAAAATACCATTACCTATTCTCCTCCATCTCCTTCTTTTCCCATAATTGAAGACCCACTTGACCTTCCTCCTCTTTCCAGAAAACCAAAGCGTAAACTAGAGTTTCGGAAAGAAGGTCCTTCCGCAGACGAGCTGATCGGTTTCAGAGAAGCTCCTGCATCCCTGCCAGGTACAAACGCAAAAGTTCAACTGAGGATAAAAGAGGTTGAGCCCAGGGAGCTTGACGAGCAGGAACCTGTCAAAACAAAATGTGAGTACATTATCGCCGAAAGTGGAGACCGAAAACGGTTTAGAGGCACTCTGAGGCGTTCAACTCCAGTAATAGAGGCTCCTGCGGGATATTTATTCCCTCCAAAGCCGCCGGTTTCTTCGAGATCTCGACCTCCTGTTAAGGCAGATCCTGTAAGAACCCGACCTGATGATGATTATAAGTGTGAATATATAATCGCAGAAAAGGCTCCGAAAAAGAGTCTAATTGAAGAGTCTGTGGACCTCAGAGACAATGAAGACGCGGAAATAATAACCTGTAGCCGGAGAGACCCAAGGGCGAAATGAGACTGAGTAAAACGAAAAATCCCTCAAAAACGCGAAACCTCAGAGGTATTCTGTGTACATAAAAGAGATTGAGTTCGTTAATTTCAAGTCCTTCGGAAAAAAAGTAAGGATTTCCTTTTACAATGACTTCACCACTATTTCCGGGCCTAACGGGAGTGGAAAGTCAAACATCATAGATGGGATTCTCTTTGCACTCGGGCTTACGAGCTCCAGGACTCTAAGGGCTGAAAAACTTACGGACCTTATTTACAATGGAGATGAGGCAAAAAAGCCTGACTTTGCCCAGGTTACGATCCGTTTTGACAATACTGACCGTAAGTTGCCATTAGATCTTGATGAGGTTGAGGTCTCAAGAAAGGTCAGGCGGACGAAAAATGCGTACTACAGCTACTTTTACTTTAATGGAAAAGCCGTAAGCCTGGGGGAAATCCATTCCCAGCTTGCAAAGGCAGGAGTAACGCCTGAAGGCTATAACGTCGTAATGCAGGGAGACGTCACACAGATTATTTCCATGAGCCCTGTGGAAAGGCGAAAGATTATTGACGAGATTGCCGGGGTTGCAGAGTTTGACGAGCGCAAGCAAAAAGCACTCGGGGAACTTGAAATTGTCAGGCAGCAGATCGAACGTGTGGATATTATCCTTGAAGAGGTGCGGACCCAGCTCGAAAAACTTGCAGGGGAACGGGACCATGCCCTGAAATACCAGGCTCTTAAGGCTGAAAAAATCAAGTTTGAAGGTTACGTTCTGCTCTCCAAACTCAAGGATGCCAGGACAGAACTGGAAAATGTGGATAAGGAACTTGAAGGGAAAGAAGAGCATCTCGAAAAAGTACAGGTACTGCTGAAAGAAAGGGTTCAGGAATTAGAAGCGCTTGAACAGTCCCTTGAAAATCTCTCCCTCGAAATCCGAAAAAAAGGGGAAGACGAACAGCTTCAGG
The DNA here is from genome assembly GCA_013331265.1 of Methanosarcina sp. Taxonomy (GTDB): domain Archaea; phylum Halobacteriota; class Methanosarcinia; order Methanosarcinales; family Methanosarcinaceae; genus Methanosarcina; species Methanosarcina sp10923u. Next base: position 9,265 of record DUGS01000159.1, on the reverse strand, counting down.
TCAAAAGGGAAATAGAAGAAACGAAAGGGGAAATCTCCCGCTGTGTTGATAGCATTGAAGTTTCGGAATCCGAACTTGAAGAGGCTGATGCACGTCGCAGAAAAGCATTTGTTGATATTGATTCAACAAAAGGCAAGGTCCGAGAGCTCGAAGAGAAAATCGAAGCTGAAAATGTAAGAAAAGAAAGCATATCTGTAGAGATTTCTGAAAGAAAAACCGAGCGCATGCTCCTTCAGAGCAGGATTGCTGATGTGGATGCGAAGTTTGCCGCAACAAGGGACGAGCTCATGGCTGCCCGCAAAAAGCTCGAGGACGTTAAAAACGAAAAGAACGAGCTTATCCGGAATGAGGACAGGCTTCTCGATGCTCTCAGGAGAAAGTCCTCGGAACTTCGGGAGATCGAAAACCAGATTAAGGATGCACAGGCGGCAGTTACCGCATCGGACAGCGATACCCTTTCTGTCCAGTACGAAATAGAAAAACTTACGAATAACCTTGAATCCCTCATAAAAGACCGGGACGATATAGAAAGCAGCCATTTCAGGATTAAAGAAGATATTAAGAAACTTGAGAGCAGGCTTCACACCCTCCAGCAGGAATATGCAATTGCCGAGGCAAGAGTCCGTGCTTCGGAACAGGGGGGAGGGTACTCAAGAGCTGTCGAGATGGTAATCGGGGCTTCCAGGCAGGAAGAACTCTTTGGAATTCACGGGACTATTGCCCAGCTCGGAAAAGTAGACCGCAGGTATGCGGCAGCCCTTGAGGTTGCTGCAGGGAACAGGATGCAGGCAGTTGTTGTAGATACTGATGCTGATGCGGCAGAAGCGATCGAATTCCTGAAGCGAAGAAAAGGCGGCAGGGCTACTTTCCTTCCGCTTAATAAAATGAGGGAATCGAGAAGGCTTGAAAATCTCAGTTATGAAAATGGAGTAATAGGGTACGCAATCGACCTTATTGAATTCGACCTGGACTTTGAGCCTGCTTTCTGGTATGTTTTTCAGGACACCCTGGTTATGGAAGACCTTGCCAGTGCCCGCCGCCTTATGGGAAGGGTGAGAATGGTCACACTTGAAGGTGAGCTCCTTGAAAAAAGCGGGGCAATGGTCGGAGGTTCTCTTTCTTCAAAATCCGGGATTTCTTTTGCGGCAGCGGAAAAAGACAAACTCCTCGAGCTTGCAGAGGAGATAAAATCCCTTGATGCAAGCCGGAATGCGGCGATCAGTAAACAGGACAGCATTGAAAGCCATGTTTTTGAGCTGAGCAGAAAAATTCGTGACTGTGAAGCTACTATTTCCAGAAAGGAGCTCGAGATTCAGGAGATCGCTGGCAGGGAAGCCAAACTCGCAGAACTCCTTGAAGCCAAACAGGCAGACTTAAAGGCAATCGAAGAATCGAGGACCGAATTCAGGGCTGAAATGGACAGGGTAATTGCAGAAAAGGCGGAAAAAGAAGGCATTGCGGCTGAACTTGAGGCTCAGGTTGCCGAACTTGAGGCAAAGCTCGCTGATTCCCCACTTCCAGAGATAAACAAAAAAGCCGATTTTGTGGATGAAGAAATCCGGAGGCTTGACGGCAGGATAAGGGATACTGAAGCCAGCCTGAATGCTCTGCAGCTTGAAAAAGAATATGCAGAAAAGAAAATTGCCGAAGCCAAGGAGCTTATCAGGGAAATTGATGAAAAGAAGGCTTCAAGGCGGGAAAAAGTAGAGTCCCTCAAGGCAAAAATCGCGGAACTTGAAGCGCAGCTTGAAGAAAAACAGAAGCGTGAACTTCAGCTTTCTGATGAGCTTATAGGGCTTCAGAAAGAAAGGGAAAGCGTTCAGGCTGAATACACTGCGGTAAAGCGCAGGGTCAGTATAGCTGCAACCACTCTTGAAAAGGCAAAACAGCAGGTACTTACGCTCACAACTACGAAAAGTGCACTTTTTGACCAGGAAAAGCAATTGGTTGAAGAGATACAGAGAAGGGGAATAGAAGAGACATCAGAGGTTCCGAGTTACGAAACCGTTTACATGCGGATTCAGGCAATAGAAGAAGCCATGCGCAGGCTTGAACCTGTAAATATGCGGGCAATTGATGAATATAATGAGGTAGAACTCAGGCTCTCTGACCTCCAGGGCAAACGCGATACTCTCTTTACCGAAAGGGAACAGCTCCTTGAACGCATCGACCAGTATGAACAGCTCAAGCGGGACGCCTTTATGGAGGCTTATACAAGCATTAATTCCAATTTCAAAGAAATCTTTTACGAACTTTCTGACGGTATGGGAGAACTCCTGCTGGATAACCCGGACGACCCCTTTGCCGGAGGAATGACCCTCAGGGCCCAGCCGAAAGAAAAAACTCTCCAGCGCATAGAAGCCATGTCAGGGGGAGAAAAGAGTCTTACGGCACTTGCTTTCATTTTTGCAATCCAGCAGTACCGCCCTGCTCCTTTCTATGCTTTTGACGAGATTGACATGTTCCTTGACGGCTGGAATGTGGAAAGAGTGTCAAGGCGCGTTAAGACCTCAGGCTCAAAGGTCCAGTTCATTGTTGTTTCTCTAAGAAAACCCATGATCCAGGCTGCAACCCGGACAATCGGGGTTACAATGCAGGAGCATAATATCACGAGTATTACCGGAGTGAAGCTTAATGGCTGAACTTATAGATAACTCGGCACTTGGCATTTCCGGGCTTCCTTCCCCCAAGATTTGCGAGTCCGGGGAAAAGGATTCTCTTTTTTCAGACCCTGAAACTTTCGGGCTTCCGACAACTCTTTCTTATCTTGGTATTGACTGGGCTCTTCTTGACCTCTCGGAATTTGACACCTATGAACCCCTGGGCATTCTTGTTGAACTTGCAAAGGACGGAAAAATTGATCCCTGGGATATCGATGTTGTGCAGCTGACCGATACTTTTCTGAACAGGATAGAAGAACTCCAGAAAATGGACCTCAGGATTTCTTCAAGGACTCTCCTTTATTCTGCTATTCTCCTCCGCATGAAATCTTCAGTAATCCTCGGGCCAGAAGAAGAGGAAGAAGAGGACTTTGACCCTGGCTTTTTCGATGACGAAGAGCTTCCGGAGCCTGATGAGTTTCCTATTCCAAAGCTGCCTGTCCGCCGCATTTCCACAAGACCTGTCACACTGAATGAACTTATTGTGGAGCTTAAAAAAGCCGAAAAGACGCTCTCTAGAAAAAAAGAAAAGAAAGCCCGTCTGGCTGCAGAAGAGCCTGATATCCCTTATACTCCTCTGGCTACCGTAGATGTGCTCGGGATCGCCCACGATGAGGCTATTAGCTCGAGGCTGGCCCTTGTCTGGGCAAGGCTTGTTGAGCTTTTTATGAAGCAGCCTGTTGTGGAATTTTCTTCACTGATTCATCTGAGTGAAGATAAGATCATGGATTACCTTTCCCTTCTCTTTCTTGCTTCGAGCAGAAAAATCTGGCTTTTCCAGAATGAGCTTTTCGGGGAATTATATATTTATCCCGGAGAGGAATCAGGGTTTTCCACGGAAAACAATCCGCCTATTTTTCATCAAATAAAGCAGGGTTTAACAGAAGACGTTTCAGAACCTGGAGAAGCCGGGCATCCTGAAGTTCTTTCCTTTGAACCGGAATATATAAATTTGGACTCTTCTGAAGAAACAAATTGATCCAATTAAAGAATAACCTTATCCTCTTTTCTGGTCGTGAAATTTATGAGTGATCTTGAAATTATCGAAGCGGCTCTTTTTGCTGCAGGCAGGGCGGTAAGCCTTGAGAAACTTATGAAAATTACCGGAAAGCCGAAAAAAAATGTCTCTTCGGCAGTGCAGGAGCTGATGGAGGCTTATTCTTCCCGGAGTTCAGGTCTTGAAATTCTGGACCTTGGGGACCGCTACGTCATGCAGGTCAAGCCTGAGTATTCCGAACTTATGAGGGAGGTTGCCCCAAAAGAACTCTCAGCTCCTAAACTCCGGACTCTTTCCATGATTGCCTATCATCAGCCCCTTCTCCAGTCCGACCTTGTTGAAATGAGGGGCAGTGGAGCATATGACCACATAAAAGATCTTATTGAAAGGGGTTTTGTTGATTCTGTGCCCTGCGGGAGGAGCAGACAGCTTTCCACAACCTCGCTGTTTGCAGATTATTTCGGGCTCAAAAAGAATGACCCTAAAGCCATAAAAGATAAGATCATTGAGCTATTGAGAACTCAGGGAGGACAGAGTGAGATAAACCTCTGGGTCGGAAAAAAGACTATTGCTGTGACCCCAATGTACGAGTCCCTTATGGACATGTGCGGGATTAAAGACTATTTTGTTGCGAATGCTTACCGCCCTTCCAAAGAGGAGATCTCTCGCCTTCTCGAAGCCGATGTGCTTGTAGTCACAGCCGGCTATCTTGATACTGTGAAGCAGCACTGCGATGGCGAGATCCTCGAGGTACGTTCAACAACCTTTGAAGACCTTATTGAGGCTGTCTCTTTAATATCTGAAGAACTTCCCGATGAGGTGGACCCCAGAGTTGTGGAAAACACTCTACGTAAGATCCGGGAGACCAGGGAAAGGTATGTAGCTTCAGCCCTGCTTATTGAGAGGAAGGTAAAGCCGGCAACTGATATGGTCTCAAGGATAGTTAATGATCTCAACATAAGGATTTCTACAGACGGCATACTTGTCGCTCCTGATTACGGGACTTCAGGTGAAGGGGTAAATATAGGTAAAGGGGCTAAAATTCTGGTACCTACTCACCGCAGTGTAGAGGGAGATCTTCTTGAGAGGGTCTGCAAAAAATATGATTCTATTATTGAAGGTTTAAAAAATTTTGAAGACTGAATCCCCTTCAAAGCTGATACGGGAGCCATTTTCTTTTTTAATTTTTTTTATTCAACTGGCGCCCTTAATTTAAGCTTTTCTGTCGCATTTATATTCTTTATATATGGTATTTATATAGTATATGAGGTATTTAACTATAGCTTTATATACTGGTTAGAGGATATTACTTTTGCTTTATATACTGAGGGTTGACTAATGAGCGAATCTAGCATCAAGATTGAAAACGTGGTCGCATCCACCAAACTCGCTGAAGAGTTTGATCTAACTGTGATCGAATCCCAGTTCGAAGGGGCCGAATACAACAAGCAGAAGTTCCCTGGACTCGTCTATAGAGTTTCAGACCCTAAAGCTGCTTTTCTGGTCTTTACTTCCGGAAAGGTTGTCTGCACAGGAGCAAAAAATGTTGATGACGTGCACACAGTTATTGGGAATATGGCAAAAAAGCTGAACAGCATCGGGATCAAAACTATAGAAAAACCGCAGATTACTGTCCAGAATATAGTTGCCTCAGCAGACCTGCACACTATTCTTAACCTCAATGCAATTGCAATCGGGCTTGGGCTTGAGAATATCGAATACGAACCCGAGCAGTTTCCAGGTCTTGTTTACAGAATCGATGAACCCAAGGTAGTTGTCCTTATATTCAGTTCCGGAAAGCTGGTTGTCACTGGCGGAAAATCCCCTGCAGATTGTGAGAGAGGGGTAGAAGTAGTTCGTCAGCAGCTCGACAACATGGGGCTTTTATAAATCCTCAACCTTTTAATCTATTGTACCCATTTTAATCTGCCTCCTGTGGAAAGGACACGGAGGAATACTAATATAAAAACGGATTCTGCGATATGCGTAGAGGCTCCGTCACAGGATATGTGTGAAACGTGAATAATGCAGATGTTTGCATCCTCATTCCTACACTTAACGAAGCTGCAACGATAGGGGAGCTCATTAAAGATTTCAAGAAAGAAGGGTTTTCCAACATTCTTGTAATCGATGGAAACAGCAGGGATGGGACAGCACAGATTGCAAAGGCAGAAGGTGCAAGAGTTGTCCTGCAGACCGGAAAGGGCAAGGGACAGGCAATGATCCAGGCTTTCGAACTTATCGAGAGCCCCTTTATAATAATGGTTGATGGAGATGGGACATATCTTGCAAAAGAAGCTCATTCTCTTCTTGGGCCCGTTCTGGAAGGAAAAGCCGACCATGTTATAGGTAACCGGCTGGAGAAATATTCCCCCGGGGCTTTTACGAGGCTCAACCTTGTGGGCAATCGCCTGATAAACATGTTTTTTGATGTTGCATATGGAGTGGATCTAAAAGATATTCTTTCCGGCTATCGTGCATTTACGCTTGAAAGCGTAAGGGAACTTGAGCTTAATAAAACAGGTTTCGAAATAGAGACCGAGATTTCTGTGGAATGCATTCTTAAAAAGCAGAGGGTCGAAGAAGTCCCTATCACTTACCTCCCGAGAAGTAAAAATGGCGCGACCAAGTTAAATCCGGTAAAAGACGGATTCAGAATCGGGTCTACGATTTACAGGCTTGTAAAAGTCTATAACCCAATGTTTTATTTCGGGATCATAGGTTTTATCTTTATTGTGTCAGGTCTTTTCACAGGAATTTTTGTGGTAACCGAGTGGCTCCATGGAATCACCCGCATTCCTCTATCTATTCTTACGACCCTGTTTATTATATTCGGACTTCAGATGTTTATCTTCGGGATGCTGAGCGACCTTATAGTTACTCTCCACAGGCAAACGGTCAACTTAATCCAGGAACAAAATAAGCGGAGAAAATAATCAGGAAGCTCTCAGTTTTCTGGTCACCTCTAAACTCATATATTTTTTCAGCCCTTTTTTCAGAATAAATCCATCTAATATACAACTTTACTTGTTCTCAACTCAATTTGACTTTGCGGCATCTTCATAAAAATTTATTTTAATCTATACTTTTATATTTTTCCGGTATCAATAAGCGCTTAAGTAAAGTAAACTTGATTACGGTTAAAGTTAATTTTTTAAATAGTGTTATATATAATTAATTTCCTTTTATGATCTAACTCTCAGTTACTTTACTTACATACGGATCCTGATGATAATCTTACATAACAAATGAAAGCTTGAGGTAATAAAGATGACAATTGTGGAAGATGCACAAAAAGGAATTATCACTGAAGAGATGAAGATCGTCGCAAAGGATGAAGGACTTGACCCTGAATTCATCCGCCGCGGTGTTGCAGCCGGAAGAATCGTTATTCCAACCTCCCCTTACAGACAGGTTAAGATCTGCGGTATCGGAGAAGGGCTCAGGACTAAGGTCAACGCCTCCATCGGTGTATCCTCGGACATCGTTGATCCGGATATGGAAGTCCAAAAGGCAATCGCTGCAGAAAAAGCAGGTGCTGACACTCTTATGGAGCTCGGGACCGGCGGAGACTTCCTAGGTATCAGGAAAAGAGTCATTGATAGCATCTCCCTTTCAGTCGGTTCAGTGCCTCTCTACCAGGCTTTCATTGAAGCTGCAAGAAAATACGGCTCAATCGTGCACATGACAGAAGACGAGCTCTTCAACGCAACCGAAGCCCAGGCAAAGCTCGGAACCAACTTCATGGCAATCCACACCGGGATCAACAACATCACCCTTGACAGGCTTAAAGCCCACGGCAGGTATGGCGGACTCTGCTCCCGTGGCGGCGCCTTCATGAGCGCCTGGATGCTTCACAACGAAAAGGAAAATCCTCTTTATGCAAACTTCGACTACCTCGTTGAAATCCTCAAGGAACACGAAGTCGTCCTTTCCACAGGAAACGGAATGCGTGCAGGTGCAGTCCACGATGCAACCGACCGCGCCCAGATCCAGGAANNAACCAACTTCATGGCAATCCACACAGGGATCAACAATATCACAATGGACCGGCTTAAAGCCCACGGCAGGTACGGTGGTCTCTGTTCCCGTGGTGGTGCCTTCATGACTTCCTGGATGCTCCACAACGAAAAAGAAAATCCTCTTTACGCAAACTTTGATTATCTCATTGAAATCCTCAAGGAGCACGAAGTAGTCCTTTCTACCGGAAATGGAATGCGTGCAGGTGCAGTTCACGATGCAACCGACCGTGCCCAGATCCAGGAACTCATCATCAATGCCGAACTGGCCGATAAAGCCCACAAACAGGGTCTGCAGGTTATTGTTGAAGGTCCGGGTCATGTCCCTCTCGACCAGATCGGAACCAACGTAAAACTCATGAAGGAAATGAGCGGCCACAAGCCCTTCTACATGCTTGGCCCGCTTGTAACTGACATCGCACCCGGTTATGACCACATCGTAACTGCAATCGGAGCATCTGTATCTGCATCATACGGATGTGATTTCCTCTGCTACGTTACTCCTGCAGAACACCTAGCCCTTCCAAACCTCGAAGATGTCATCACAGGAGTCAAAACCTCCAGGATTGCAGCTCACGTAGGCGATATGGTAAAATATCCAGACAGGGCAAGAGAACAGGACCTTGCGATGGGCAGGGCCAGAAGAGAACTCGATTGGCAAAAGATGTACTCTCTTGCAATCGACCCAGAACACGCAAAAGAAGTTAGGAACAGCAGGGCCCCCGAAGATTCTGACGCCTGCACAATGTGCGGTAACTTCTGTGCCCTGAAGATTGTCAACCAGAACTACAACCTCGCAAAATAAGCAGGTACAGTAAATTCTTAAAGTGAAGCCTTCGGGCTTTACTTACTCATCTTTTTAAACGGTTTTTCATGTTTTTTTCACTCATTTGGCATGAAAGTTCTTTTTCAGTAAACTTCTTTTTCAGTAAAATTCTTTTT
>DUGS01000159.1:0-436 GCA_013331265.1 Methanosarcina sp. | reverse complement strand
TTCAGTAAACTTACATGCTTCACTCAATTCATACACTTATATATTATTTTGAAACCCATGTTTTTGCCATTCTGGCAGTTCAAAATCGACAACTTTTTACATAATTATTATAGAAATATCAATAGTTATTCTTATTATTTTATTGAGATACTGGAATGATTTCTTCTAAACCTGAGTTGAAATTTTTTATTTTATTAAGGGCGGTGCTTTTATGAGATATAAATCGGTTAAAGGGCTTGTTGTTCTCGGAATAGTTAAAGGACTCATCACTCTAGGGTTATTACTATTTTTTTCAACGTTTTCTGAATGTGGTGCTTCTGCAGAGGTTACGAATTATTCTGAAACACTAAACCAGGAACAACCGTTTGAAAAACTTAATCCCAATGAGGTTACGACTGAATGGAATGAAACATATCTTTTCAGCAGCAGGGAAGAT
>DUGS01000123.1:24099-28443 GCA_013331265.1 Methanosarcina sp. | reverse complement strand
CTATGCTTTTTGTTAAAGTCCTCTTGAGCGAAGCGAAAAGGACCTCGTGCTCCCGAAGCGAAACTAACTACTAAAACCTATAAATTCTGCTTGAGCGAAGCGAAACAGACCTCGTGCTCCCGAAGCGAAACTCGGGTTCGGCAACTCTGGATCGCTGCCAAGCTCACCTTATAATACCTTTAATTTTAAAATTGATTTTTAACTGCTTTTCCCTATATTGCTTTTACTTGACCATGATTTTCTTCTGATCTTTTCTTATCTTTGTCTGCTTGAGCTAGTGAAACTTAGAATCAGCTCCTTTGATATATCAGTTCTTAATTCAGTGTAAAGCGCAGCGTTTATGCGTTCCCAAATCCCTTTAAGCCGACAAAGACGGAAATTGTGTAGACAGTATTCCGCGGATTTATTTTAGTTATTTCTATCTACAATTTGAATAATTTTATATACTTATCGAGTGTATTGAATATCTAATGTCTAAATAGAAAATAAAAGTCATTGTTAGTCATAATTTATAAACACATGACTAAAAATTTTGAAGTTAGGGGGTAAATATTATGGAAACAATAAATTCTCACGACCAGAATACTCAGGTGAATAATGTTGAAATCGATGTTACCGGACAAAAAGTAAAAATTATGAAAAACCCGGGACTCGCTGCCGTAGCATCATTCTTTTTTTCAGGACTCGGCCAAATTTATAATGGCGAAATTAAGAAGGGATTGCTGCTTATTTTCATCCAGGTAATCAATGTTCTTCTATTCTTTGTCCTTATCGGATTTATTACCTATCCAATAACCTGGGCCTATGGAGTCTATGACGCTTATAAAACTGCCGAAAAACTGAATAATCAAGTTTAACTCTGTTCAGCAGAAGTAAGCGATGTACAGCTTTTAGTTTTAGGTTTTTCTGATCTGGTTCAAATTTCACGGAAGTTTCCTGGCTCCGGTGGGATTTGGCCAACTTTTTATTTATCTTCAAAATGTGACTGCCTTTTAGGTTTTCTCCCCCTATCAACTAATCTTCCTATAGATAATTACAGCAGCAGTTTTATGGATTATTCTCCGCGCAGCTCAAGCCCTGCCTTAACTCCTCTTATTACAGCTTCGGTAATCTTTTTTCCGAAATCCGTACTCGAACCTGCATAAGGAATTTCCTGCTTTTCCTCACTTTTCGGGTCAGGCTTTGAGTCAATCTCAAAGGCAACAATCACAGCATCCGTATTTGTGCCCAGGAAAGTGTATCCTTTTTCAAGGAGAGCAAGCCCCTTAGCTTCTGTGGCTGTAATTATCGCGCCGAGGAGAGCTGTTTCGGATAGTCTTGCTTTTGAGATCAGAATTATGTTTATTGTCCCGATTTTTGCCCTGAATTCAGAGCCGTTGCTTACGCCAGCTGTTATAAAAGCTGTCAGATAGTCATCTTCAATGACCTGGAGATATTCCATTTTGACAGCTGTAAGGAGGCCGAAATTGGCTGCTTCAAGGCCCAGCTTCAATGCTTCCTCTTTCATGAACTCCTGCGGGTCAGGTGGGTTGAAGGTCCTTGGCACCTGTTTGTTGAAAAGATAGTTTACCCGTGCGCGGCCGCCGTTTAAGCCCGTGCTCACGGCTTCAAAATTGCCTTCAATGACAAGAGTGCTGTCTTTTACATAGTATCGCATATAGTAATCACGTTTTTCCAGAGGATAATATGTTTAAGGTACCTATCAAAATAATGCTTCCCGATATATACCTCCTTCTCATGTCACATCCTCCCTTATTGTTTTCAGACAGTTCTTTGCTTCTGTCAGGAGATAATTCCTGTATTTTGCATTACATTTCAATATGGCAATTCTAAGCAGGCCATAAGCCGTGTAAAAAGGGATAACTCTGGTTATTTCACGGAATTCTTTTTCATCTCTGCTGTAATGCCGCAGGAAATGGCGAATATACGGCTTTGCCCTCTGAGTTGACCCTTTCCGCGCAAAATAGTGTTTTAGCTCGGCGCAAAGTATGCCGAGGTCGCATGCGAAATGTCCATGCCTGGATGCCAGTTCGAAATCAAGAAGATATGGTCTTCCCCTGTGGAATATATAGTTTGCAGGGGTGGAATCATTGTGGACCACGCAGCCGTTTTTTCTGTCCAGGAGGGAACTGTGCCACCATTCTCCGAGCAGGTGTTCGTACTTTTCTTTTTCGTGCCTGTTGATTTTTAGATGATTCAAAACATAATTAAATTTTGAAAACTCATTTTCTTTATCATAATATGTCTGTGTATTTTCATGAAGCTTTCTTAGCATGTCTGCCACAAGTTCTAACTTATCTTTTGGCTCTTTTCCGTGTTTAAAGTACCAGAATAAAGGCCTGCCGTGTACGTATTTGCTGACCAGGACACAACAAAAACCTTTATTTATCACTATCGGTTTTGGGACGTCAATTATCTTTCTGGCTTTTTTAAGGTATTCGTATTCCTTTTTCATCAAATAGTAACTATCGTATTTTTTGATCATTCCTGTAGGTATTGCAAAAAATTTAGCTACAACACTGAACCCTTCCCCTTTAAATTCATATCTACAGACCCTGTGCGATGCATGGCTGAGTTTAAAGATACGGACTTCACAATTTTTGTTCCGTATTCTATCCCCGAGAACTTCGATAATCCAGTCCCTGAAAATATTTCCGGGCTTTACCTTCCTGACGTATTCAAAAGATGCCAAGAAACCTCCCAGCATTCATTTTTGTTTTGTATCCTGAAATTATTTGTCATATTGAAAAAAATGTTTATTATGTTCCTTTGATGTATCACGAAAACATCAAGCATATAACGGCGGGCTGCCTAATTTTTGCAGCCTTTAAGTAAAAGTCTTACTACACATATTCCCATATCCCATCAATCTAAAGATTTATATATCATGGCTACTTTATCAAATTATGCAGACTGCCAAGGTGGCGGAGCGGTCACGCAGTCGCCAGCAGAGCGATTCAGTCCTGGTTCAAATCCGGACCTTGGCTTCTTTAAATTTTTAAATAATTTTTTTCTCTTCTTTTGAATAAGTTTTTAATTTTTTGACTTTTCTAGATATTATTAACTTCTCTCTAAGCTTCTTTAGAAATGTGGAAATCGGGAAGTCGAGCAGCTTATCGGTTTATCATAATAGATATATTAAACCTGCTTCCTATAAAACGCAATTAATGCTTTTCCGGTTTTGATATTTTCACGACCATAAAGGAATGGCTCTATATATAAAAATTATAAAAAAAAGGTTATCTCCTCATGAGGTATATCTAGATATTATCTGGGAAAAAAGGCTAGATAATTGGAAACTGGTCATTGATACCTTGAGCAAAGATCTCAAATACATAGAATTTCCGGCAGGTACAAACAAAATATATCTGGATGATGTTTGTTACGAGCTGGATAGAGAAACAGATACATTAACGATCTGCTCGGAAGGAAATTTTAATAATTTCCTTAAAAAACGAACTTTTAACCTGATCAACAGATTTGGTTTAAGGACGATAAACATCCTAAAAATATCGGCGATATCTTTATCCATTTTATTGTTCCTTCTGCTATTCTTTAAAATTTTTTTGAAAGGTGCGGACTCGCTTTTATCACTCATATTAATCTCCGCAAGCTTGATATCTTTCATTGTTGCCTCACATTTGTATGAAATCGTAAATTATTGCAATATTTTCAGATGTAAAAAATGCGGTCAGGACTTTGCCTACGAGGAAATGAAAAAGCCTCTTATCAAAATGGTAAGCACTTATAATAAATATGAAAAAACAATAACAAGCTACATGAAGTGCAAATACTGCAATAATGAAAATGTCAAGGTTGAAATCGCCCACAGAAATTCTAAATCCAATCCAAAGAATATTTATAAAAATAGAAAAACCTGTAAAGGATGCGGAAATAAGTTTAGCTTAATAGAATACAGATACCCTGATGCGCACCTTGAGTATTATAATAGATTTAGAACAATCAGACACTATAAATGCACAGATTGTGGGTATATGGAAATTAGCATAAAGGATGACTACGTCGACGTAAACCGAATGTAATAATCCAGAGTGCGCTTGGAAGCTATGAAACAGTAATTAGAATCTGTCCTAAAAAGCGCAAAAAGCTATAAGTGCGTAAGCTCTGTTTAAAAAAGAACTGCTATTGGCTTGAAATTTTTTACGTCAAACTATTTTTTGCTTGAGAACAATTTTTGATATAATTAATTTAAAATAATTTACGTTACTAGTGTATTGTGGAGTTGGGAAGTCGAAATGGGAAATATGTGGTGTATAGTCCGCCACCAAAAGAATTACCTGGAGTCGCTGATCATTTCTTCGAATTGACTATGTTTGGGGGAAC
>DUGS01000123.1:20433-23920 GCA_013331265.1 Methanosarcina sp. | reverse complement strand
GTTTGGGGGAACATAACATTCGAAGAAGCTGTATTGGGGGATACAGTAAAACAGCGCCTCTGGGTTTCTTCTTTCATTACATCTCCTGAGAGCCTCATCGAATTTGATGATGGAAATTGAAGAGTACGAGATTTTTGATTTATCGTCAACTCTCAAGTTTTAATACTATTTTTTACAAAGATCACAGTTTCCGATTAAAATCGCAACTTTTTTAAGAATTGAAGAAGTATTGTCGAGCAAATACGCAGCAATATAAAAACGGCAGAAGGATTAAAGATGAAAGAAGGGCTTTTGAATTGTACAATCAATCTGAGTTAGGCAATTTTGAAAATTATCTGCTCGAAAAGAAATACAGTAAAAAGACCAGCTGCGAACACGTTCTTAATACTTATGTTTTTACTGGCGTGGTTGAATTTAAAAAACATAGATTTAAGAAGGTCTCTCTTTTTCTAATAAACATTTTTGATGAAAAAGTCCTTGAAATAATGAGCAAAATTTTCTTCCTTCTCTGTATAGTTATATCTCTGGTTACAATAGTTATTTTTCTATATAGTGGGATTTCAGACTGGATTTATATTCTGGGTATAATATCTTCTCTTGTTCCTCTCATCATTTCTCTTCGCATACAGAGTGTGCTGGAATATTATCAGGATACTTTCTGCAAAGAATGTGGAAAAAAGCTTGCCTATGAAGAGATAGGCGAACCGGTCATGAAAGAAACAAGCAGTTTTGGGAACTATACCCTGACAGTTACGAGGCACTGGAAGTGCAGGTACTGCGGAAATGTGGATATAAGAGAAAGCTCTGAAAATATCTTTGCAGAACAGGGGGAAATGCTACCTGCATTTTCTCTGAAACATATCGAATGTAAAAAATGCAGTGAAACAGGAACAATTGTAGAAATCAAGAAACCTGACATAAAGGAGATTGGGAAGCGGAGACTAACCAGAAGGTATTATAAATGTACAATATGCGGTCATGAGGATATCAATGAAAGTGAAGAAGTAGTTAACCACAGAACCTGTTAACCCGTATCTCCGTACGTTATTTTGAAGCAAAAATGTTTCAGAGTTAAGGAAAATATTACCTCGAGCCCTGGGGCTTTTCTTTAGTGTTTTTCTTTCTATCAATCGCGTACCGGTTTGTAGGTTATATTTTCTCCACAACAGGCAGACCTCAATCTGCGCGTTTCGGGGAGAAAAAACTGATAAATTCCTATCTGGTCGGAATAAAGCAACAAGCAGATCAAAATATATTTTCAAATTATGGGGGAATTGTGAAATAAAAAGGAATATTAATAGAGAAAATTTATCTCCTGAGGATCATGGACCTCAGGCGGTCAGCAGCACTTGCAGACTTGTCTGCAATGCCTCCAACCCTTTCGACAAGCCCCATGAGGTGACAGACTCCTGCTCCTCCTATGTCAGACTCGTGTTCGAAGATCTTTTTTAAGAGCGCAGTCTCAAGCACATCCACGTCATGTTCCAGCTTTTCTACTTCAGGGACGATCTGCAGGGTCTTTTTAATTTCTTCTTTGCTAAAAGAGGTGGCAAGAAGCTTGTAAAGCTCGCCAACAAGCTGTTCATACGTCCTTGCTGTTTTCAGAGAGGTTGCCATGAGTTCCAGAAAGCCTTCCTTGATTTCATCAGGGAGGCCTTTGGAGGGGCGCAGGGTCATCCAGTAGGCTGAAGCCTGGGCAAAGTCAGCTATTGAGTCCTGCTGCTTAAGGAAAGAAAGGAGATCTTTTTTATTCACTGGCAGCCTGACGGAAGATGGTATACTTGCTCTGATTTTTTGTTTTATTTTATCTGCATCATGTTCCAGTATGTCGATTTCTTCAGTACGCTCTTCAAGAAGTGCCTGATTCCCTGTACAGTAGGCTTCCATTGCTTCAGTGAGCTTTTCAACTGCAAGCACTCCTTTTCTGGCGTGTGCTTCCAGCGGGACAAAGGGAGATTCACTGACTACGTCAAAGACGGAACGAATGTAGTCTTTCATAAAAATATCACCTCGAGCCCCACAAAAATTATTGCCGATGTAAGGGCAGCTATGGGGACTGTTGCTATCCAGGAAGAAATAATCCTCCAGATCACGCCCAGATCAACGGCTGCAATACCGCCTGCAAGTCCTACACCTATGACCGAACCAACAAGTGTGTGGGTAGTCGAGATTGGAAGGGAACTGTAGCTATGGAGCAGAACCACTGAGGCTGTTGCAAACTCTGCGGAAAAGCCGCGCGTTGGGGTGAGTTCCGTGATTTTCGAACCGATGGTTTCAACCACTTTATAACCCCATGTTGCCATTCCTATTACCATGCCGAGGCCTCCCATTACAAGAACCCATACGGAAATTTCGCTTCCCATTGCTCCCATAATATTGAGAGCGGCAGCGATAGGACCAACAGCGTTTGCTACATCATTTGATCCGTGCGCAAATGCCATATAACATGCAGTTATGAGCTGCAAAGATATGAATTTTTTCTCAACAGATGGCAGGTTGCTAGCTCTGCGCAGGAATAGGTTTCTTATTATAGAAAAAGTAATGTAAGCGACAACAGCCCCAAGAGCCGGAGATATAAACCAGCTGGCAATGATTTTCGTAAGTTCTCCCCAGTGGACATCAGAATAAGATATTGTTCCGTTATAAGCTGCAATCAGCCCGAAACCAAGTACAGAACCAACAATAGAATGGCTGGTTGAAACGGGAAGGTTATAAAAAGTCGCAAGAGTTACCCAGAAGCCTGCTGCAAGAATTGCAGCTAACATTCCAAATGCTACGATATCCGGATGGACACTTCCGATTTTATCAATGGGGACGATGCCTTTTGCAATCGTAGAGGTAACTCGTCCTCCAAAGAAAACTGCACCAAGAAATTCAAACAAAGCGGCAATGATAATGACCTGCTTGAGCGATAGAGCCCCAGTTCCTACCGAAGTCCCCATAGCATTTGCGAGGTCATTTGCCCCTATGTTCCAGGCCATGTATAAGCCTGCAAGAATAAGTGCTATGACAATTAAATCCATTTTTCCTTACTCCAGTGTTTTACTCCAAAACTGCTATTACGTGATATGATACCTTAGATCTCTTCCATTTATGCTTGATTTATGGAATCTGTACATGCTTTCCTTAAATCAAGGAATCTTCCAGTATTCCAGACAATTTCATTATATTTTATATTTTCCATATACTTCTGGCCGCTCTATATAATCTATAGATCTATATATGCCTATTTTTAATATATTCTAATTTCTTTTTTCGGGTGCAGAGATACTTCTAGAAGAAGCTTGATCTCCATCAAACTTATTTACAAAGTTTGCCAACGAGTCCGATTTAAGCTAATTGATCTTTCGTGAAGAAGTATTAATGAAATATCATTTTTATCAGAAGTATGGTATTCAGCTAGTTTAAAATCTGACTGGCCTATACCCTGCCTATGATTGCAGTTTTCTTTAATGGTTCCATATTAATTGGTTGATATTATCAGGTT
>DUGS01000123.1:2014-20266 GCA_013331265.1 Methanosarcina sp. | reverse complement strand
GGTTGATATTATCAGGTTAATATTATCAGGTTGATATTATTCAGATATCCGAAACTGGAATTTTTCAAAAATATCAACCATGTAAAGGTGGACGACCAAAGCATTAGAAAGGAGTTATAAATGGAATATAAACAGGAATATCGAGCACAACGAGTTCACCAGCTCCTTATTCGGCTGTCTTGTCCACTACATACAATCGTATCATAAGTTTTGTAATTCGCATGGATTAAAAAGCAAATTCCATAAAAATAATAATTAAAACATAGTCGCCTAGTTTTGAAAAAACATCATGACACTGTAATTTTGGAAGCAAACCTTGTAGTTGCTTACGCAAACTTTAATACATACATGTAATATTATCTGGGTGTGTCCAAACCTGAACAGATTCCTTTAATCCGTCATTTAAGTTATGACAAACTTGTTCAAATGATCAAATCTGAGAAGAATTCTCGAGTTGTCCAACGTCTCATATTTATCAAAGCCCGTTATGAAGGCAAAAGTGTTAAAGAGGCCTCAAGTATTGTGGGAGTCTCCAGAAGCAATGGAAACCTTTGGCAACAGAGATGGAACTCTCAGGGTTACAAAGGCCTGATCCCTCAATTTAGAGGTGGATGCCCCTCAAAACTCTCAGACCTCCAGAAAGCACAATTAAAGGAGATGCTTAAAGAACGAGATGATTGGCTAGTTCGAGAAGTGCAAGACCTGATTTTTCAAGAGTTTAATGTAGAATACAGCCACAAACAGGTCTGGGTCATTCTTCAAAATTTAAAAAACAGCAGGTGAGATAATTATGAGCTGATCCGGAAGCTGATCTCAAAAATTCAAACTTACTTCTCTGAATTTGGAATTCTCAATCGAGTTTCTGATTATAGAAAAATAGTTCTAAAACCTTTACTAATGTCGAAGTAAAATTGTTTTTGGGATGGGCTCATTAATTATTAATTATATGTAAGTAAAGCAATAAAAATAATGTACTAAATAATACTATATAAATTATATAATAAATATTCTATTATTATCTTTATTAATGGAGGTTTGATAAATGTGTTTATTCGACAGGCCAGAATTGAAGATGCAGATGAAGCGGCAGAATTAATCTGTATGGCCTGGGGAGAATGTGCTCATGTGCTGGCGGGTTCTACTAATCGGAAGGCTGTGCAAGAAGTTGTTAAAAAGTTCTATAAGCAGCCTGATAATATTTTGAGCTATCAAAATATATATGTCGCCGAGGGGCGTAATGGTATAGCAGGTTTGGTTTTGTCGTTTCCCTCAGACAATTTTACACGTTTGAATAAATTATTGGTAGAAAAACTCCCAACATTTTATAAATCCAATACCGCGGATTATCACAGAAAAGTAATTCCCATGTTGAAAACAAAAGAGGCAGAACCTGGGGAATATTATATAGATTCACTTGCCGTTTATCCACAGTACAGGTCCTGTGGGGTTGGGAGCAGATTGCTAAAGGCAGCAACCCTCAAATCTCATAAACTTGGAATTTCCAAGACCTCATTGATTGTTAAACCCGAGAACAAAGAAGCTCTACGGTTATACGAAAGGTATGGCTATTCTGTAAGAGGAAAGTTGAAGCAAGCGGGTACAAATTTTTTGAGCATGGTTAATGTAGTTAACCGGACTGGATATTCAAGCAATAAAAAAGGACTCGTTCAGTAAATTGTCATTGTTTCAATCCTGAACGATTTTTGAGCTATGCCCAAAGCCAAAATTGAAAAAGTATAAGCAGGTTTTTCTACTCCAACTAAAGGTGGCGGTATAGCTTGGAAAAGTGCTAGTGTCGCGTTAATCCTCAAGGATTAAAGGATTCTGAATAGTTGTAATCGACTATATGCGACATTTTACTGTTGATGCGACACTAGTCAGTCCACAACCAGAGCTCACTAAAAGCATGAATATTTAAATTCCTCACCTCAGGAACGGTGCAGGAGTTTTGAAGAATATGTAAAAAACAAAGGGCTTGAAGATAAAAAATGGAATTTGTGGTGCACTGCCAATTTTGAGAAAAAGGATTGGAAAAATTATAATTTTGCAGCTTATTACATATGTTCAGTGTCTTCAGTATTTTTTTTGTTTAAGGTCTCCGGATCTTCCTTACCGGATTTGCAAGCTCTCAATATTTATTTTTTTATATTTGATCAAACCAGTTATTGAATGCAGCAGAATTCCGGTAAAAGACATAAAGATCCCGACGAGAGTCAGCAAAAATATCCCTACAGCAGACTCGAAACCAACGCTTCCGCCAGGATCAGAAGTTTGTACAAGATTAAGGGCCATATACAGCCCACCTGCCATAAGAATGAGGCCTGGTAGAGTGAAGCAGTACAGAGGCTTATTAAATTCTATGTCTTTAAAAGTGCTTAGCAGAATACTTATTCCATGCCTTAAAGGATTTGCCTCCGAGCGGGTCGCTTCACACATTTGAGTCACGTTTTGAATCATAACATCGCCTTCCAGATAATCGAATAATTGTTGCAACCTGTAATATTAGACCAATTTTTTTGGATGAAGATACTTCAAAATATAAAAACCCATCTAAAGGAAAAACTAGGGCATGGCATAAATATAGAAATTCGCTACTAATTACTTCCATTTTAAAAGCAGATTAACCAGTTATTTATAAAGATGTGGTTAATTATCTAACCAGAAGCTTATATACAACTGGTTGAGCGTCTAACCACACGATACAAACATATGATTACTTCTTTTCTCTTTCTGCCCTTATATTTTTCCGGGCTACTTTGCCTCTTTGCTCTCTTTTTTGATCCCCCATTTTCCCAGGATCACTTTTCTTTTGATATTTTCCCGCCCTTTCGCTCCTCTTTGTCCCTTCTCCTCCACGCTCTCGTCCCTGCTCTCTTGTCTTCTTTGCTTTCTCACTGGTTGGCTCTTTCCTTGTCCAGACGCTCCTTCTTACTTTCGGCTTTTCTTCTTCCATTTCTTCTTCCTTTTCATCGAGGTCGATTCCGAGTTTGGAGGTTACGGCGTTTCTGGCTTTCCGGGCATCGGCGTATTCCGGATTGATCCTGAGGGCTCTTTCAAGGGCTCCAAGTGCCTCTTCATCCTTATCCAACCCCGAAAGGGCAAGACCTTTACAGTACCAGGCATCAGCAGAATCGGGCTTTATTGAGATAGCTTTATTGCAGGGCTCAAGGGCTTTTTTGTATTTGCCGAGCTTGATGTGTACCATTGCTTTTCCGACCCATGTCTTTGCATTGTCAGGGTTTATTTTGAGAGCAGAGTCGTAGGCTATTATGGCTTCAACTGACCTGTCCAGGTTGTAGAGGGCAAAGCCTTTACCATCCCAGGCTCTAGCCAGGTTTGGTTTTATTTTGAGAGCAGAGTCGTAAGCCTGTATAGCTTCTTCATATCTGCCAAGGTCAGCAAGGACAGTTCCTTTTGCGTGCCATGCGCCTGCAAGCCTGGGATTGATTTTAAGAGCTTTTTCAGAAGTTTCAAGGGCTTTTTCATGCTGCCCGAGTCTGCAGAGGACTGAGGTTTTCAGGTTCCAGGCTTTGTCGCTGTTCGGCTTTATTTCAAGCAGCCTGTCAAAAACCTTCAGGGCAGCTTCATCCCTATTGAGCTGCAAAAGAACAAAACCTTTTTCATAAAGGTAGGCAGTTTTTTCGGGTTCTATCTCAAGTGCTTTTTCAAAGGCTTTCAGGGAATCCTTATACATCCTGTGCTTTAGAAATACTGATGCTTTCCCTGCCCAGGCTGCTGCATCATCAGGGTTTTTCTCAAGAGTTTTTTCATATGGTTTCAGGGCTTTATTCAGGCGGTCATAGACTGTCTCACCGGCTTTATCTACCCTGCCTGTACATTTCCTGCCCGTCTCGCCTTTCTTACCGGTTTTACCTAATTTGGCTGCTCTATCTGACTTGCCTGTCTTATCAGCCTTGCTCTTTCTACCGGGGCTATCTGTCTGTCCGCCTCTATTTCCATTAATATCGTTTGCCATATTATCGGTCCCATATAATTGGTTTAGAGTGATTTTTTGTAAATTAGAATCAGTACACACCCAAAATCCCCTTATGGGCGGTAAAATTTGGTTTCTTCTTAGGGAAATCTTATTTCAAACTCCGTTCTCTTATTTCAAACTGATCCTGTTAACTATCCTGTTAACTGTCCTTTTAACTATCCTTTCAATCTGTTCCCGTTAATCTATTTTAAGCAAAGAATAATTTAATTCGTCCTTATATAAACATGGATCAGAATTCTAAAAATCCATATTTGTCCATTATATCTATTTAATTTTTTAAAAGAAAATTGTTGCTTAATTTCATATATTAATGAATGTATATTTCATAAATAATTACATATGTTATATCTACTCAATTGAATGACCAGTATTGGGATAATTATTCAGAACAGTCTAACATTACAAATTAAGGAAAAAAGTTATATACATTACATATCTAAAATATATTTCATATGAATAACAATTCATGCGGGTTTCTGGCATATCTTCCCGTATGAGTACCAGCAACACAACCTCCATGGAAGGGGAAAGGGTTCCACTCCTTATCTTTCCCCTTCCAGCATAAACATTTTTTAATATTATATAAAAGAGAATGTCTTAACAGGGATTAAAAAAGAAGAAGCGTCTTTTTTAGAGCAGTTAAAAATCTTCCATCAGTGCGGCTGCATTTATTGCAGCTTTTCCAAGGCCTGAATCTGCAGCACACCTTCCAATATCTCTGATCAAAGTAGAAAAGTCTTCATTGAAGGTTTCAAATTCATTTCCCAGGTCTTTGCAAAAAATGTAGAGTTCCTTTAAACAAAACTGGCTTGTAATAGCTTCTTTCTCCATCCCATGCCTGATAGCTTCTTTTCCGACTTCTTTAAGAGAAATAGCTATTAGCCGAAGAGGAAAAAGAATTTCTTTGTCAGCTGTTTTTTCCCCCAGGGTCTTAAGGGCAAAAACAGTTTCAATCACTGCTTCATGAACTTCATTTCTTGCCGCTTCCTGTCCTATAAGCCCGAGGGAGGCTGCCGCGTTAATGACACTCGATTTCATATTTCCCTCAGCCGCAGCTAACCCAAGGGTTTTTGTGCACTCGATTGCTCCCCCTGCTACATCTCTCTGGAGCTCACCTGAAAAAAACTTTATTCCAAGTTCGCCAAGTTCATCTATTATCCTGAGAAGCCGGGCTTCTTCTTGAGTCCTGACCGCTTCAAGTCCGGTTTCAAGTAGAGGGAATTCTTCCATTAAAACCAAATTAAACCTCCACTCAAAGACGTTATTATAGTTTATGGACCTGAAGGTTATTACTTTTTCGTATTGAATATGTTTTTTGATACTTATTACATATATTATAGACAGGGGAGCCAAAAAATAAAAAAACAGAGATAAGAAATAGAGATAAGAAATGAAAAATAGATTCTAAGGAGCTTTTCCCTTTAAAGGTCTGAATAAACTTTTTTCTGCAGCTCCTTTATTTCCTGAAGTCTCTCTGTGTTTTCATCTGTTTCTGTGACGCCTGTGAGTTTAAAGCTGTCAAGAGCCATTTCCATGACAATAGGAGAATTGGTAAGGAATTTTCCTTCAGCCTGCACTTTTAAGGTTTCAAGAGCCCACTGGCTCTGGAGCGCAGCCTCATGGAGTCCATTCTTTAGAGAGAGCTTTCCAGTATCTTCTATCGAAAGAGCTAGCGAACTCAGAGCCTCGTCAAAGTATTTTTCTGCAGCAAGCCCGCCTACTTCTTCAAGCAGCAGAATAGTGTTGATAGTTTCGGTCTCAAGGCTTTCTGAAGCTTCCTTTTTCCCGATCTCTCCAAGACAGGTTATTGCGTTAAGCAAAGCTTCTTCCATGTCCTGTGCTGCTGCAGCAGACCCGATGTCTTTTAAGAGCAGGGAAAAAGCAACCATTTCTTCCCGGTCTTTCATTTTAGGAGAGGAAAGGTTCCAGATTTCCATCAGTGTTGTAGCAGCTACTTTTGAGCCTGCTTCAAGTGAATTCGAAGCTGCTGTTCTTCCGAGTTTGCCTATTGCTATTATTGCCCTGTTCAGAACTGACCCGTATCCTTTTTTTGCAGCTGTTTTTGCCAGTTTCCCAAGTGCAAGGACTGAGTTGATTGTAACAAATTCCATACCTTCTTGCGTAGCTGCCTGTGCAATATCCAAAATAGAGAGGATAACCCTCGAAGCATCTGCCTCTTCATTTTCAGAAAGGAAATCTTCTGCAATTACTGTAAGGGAGTCAAGGGCCTGGAAAACTCTGCTCTCATTTCTCTCCTCAACTGAGGATAAACCTACATCGATTGCCTCTGCTTCATTTAATGTGATCATTCTTTTTGCCCCTTTTGTCAGCCTATAGTATTTAAAGTTTCAAGCCTGTTTTTCCTGCATATTTTCACAACCATCATGTATATTTTTTATGCCGTTAATGTCAATTTAGAACTTTTAAACAGCAAAAAACCATTGAGCTGGATAAACTACTGCAGGGGTATTGCCTGACTTATTCTATGAAATCAGGAGATTATTATTGTTGCTATTTTGTAATGGAGATTTAATATTTATGAAACATCTAAGGCCTGTGGCTGCCGGTGGGCCTGAAATACCATCTTTTTATAGCAGACAAAAAGTTGTTTTAAAAGCTCCAGGAGAGAAGATTCTATTAAAAAAGCGTAACAACTGAAATTAAGGGTTGGATGCCCTCTTTTAAGGCAATTTTACTTACTCGAAGGATTCGGCTTCATGAATATACTCAGAACCATTAAAAGTTTCAATAGAAAGTTTTGTCACAAGCATATAGCTTACGAGAAACTTTTCTTTGGGTTCAAGCATTATAGTTCCAAGTGCATTGGAAGCTTTCATAATTATGTTCTCAAAATTTTGGAATTCAGTATTCGGTAAATGGTTTTCAGAAAAAACCGGCATATCCCGAAAAGGACGAATCTCTCCCCTGTGCTCCATAATATGAGTCTGGGTGCCCTGAAGTTCTTCTGACAAAAAGGATGGTTCCATGCCCTGGATAGATAAGAGAATACCTGATCCGGAAGAAAAGAGTCCTCCATTCTCCGGAACCCTGATAGTCTGCTGTCTGGATGTTTCTTTTCCTATAGCCCCAATGGCAAGAGAAGACACGAGAGATTCCCTCTCCAAGTTATGAAGAGATGCAGAGTTTGCGATCTCTCCGAGGTATGCAACTGCAATTCTGACTGCTGCCTCCATTTCCTGTCCAACTGCGGACTTTCCAAGTGCACAGAGAGAGTAAATAATACTTAAACCGGTGTTAAGCATTTTCTGCTCTCTGGCAACCTCAGCCATCCTTCCCAGAGAAACCAGGGAAATTAGAACTCCAAGCTCCATTTTTTGAAGGGCAGCAGCATTTCCAATATCTCTTATACTGATAATGGTCCTTTTTGCATCCGGTTCAAGCCCTTTATTTATATACTTCGTTCCCTGCTCTGTTAAAAAATCTATGGACCTTAATACCCCCAGTTCATTATTATCCTTAACTGAGCTCAAGCCAAGGTCTATTGCTCCGGCTTCATTTAAAATAGACATTCTGAACACCTCGTTTGAATTTTTCTTATTTCCAGGAGGTTAATCTTGATGTGAGATCGCCTTACTGGCGTTCAATCCTCTTCTTTTGTAGAAGCAGGTTTGTGTGGTTCAGGCACCGGTACAATTTTTTGCCGGGACTTGCTTCATTCGGACTCAAAAAACTTATCAATCTATACAGTAAACTTTCTCTTTCTTCTAATATTCTCATTCAGCTTTTCTTCCAGTTTATCGATGTCCAGACTCTCAAACCGCATGAGAGCTACTCCGGCTATGATGGATGCACTCATAAGATAGCGATCTTCTGCATCAAATTTAATTGTCTCAAGGGAATAAACTGCCTGAAGTAATGCCCTTTCAAGTCCCTGCCTGTCGGCAGCTCTCCCAATATCCCCAAGTAAACGGGCACTGATATCAGCAGTTTCTTTCAGATTTTTTTCAATTGCTCCTGTTCCTATTTCCTGTAACAGAAGTTCGACATTTAATGTTGCATCTTCGAATCTCTGGCTTGCTGCAACTTTTCCTGTTTCCCCGAGTAGAGTTACTGTACTATTTGCGACTTCTCCCAAACTCTGCTTTGTTACGCTTTTTCCAATTTCCCCAAGAGCGAAAATTACTGCAATTATTTCTTTTCTGGTTTTTGTAAGGGCTGCAGTATTTCCCATTTCTCCCAGACATGAGGCTGCAGTTTTTGCCGGGACCTCCATTCTCTGCACTGCTGCCGCCTTTCCAATTTCGCCAAGAGCAAGGGCGATACTGACGAGAGCATTTTCCATCCCTCGCCTGCAAGCCACTTTTGCAACAGGGGAAAAAAGTAGAATTGTATCTGTAACAACCGTTTCTTGCCCGGCAAAAGCCGATGCTATCCCTATCTCTTTTATGTATTCAATTAACCTCTTAGTATCACTTTCCAATCCTTCATTTGCATATCTCTCTGCAAGTCCTGACAGGTAATAAAGGATCTCGATTACACCGGCTTCATCTTTCTCGTCTACGGAAGCCAACCCTATCTCTAACGCCTCATCTTCATCAAGCGGTAGAATCCTTCATGCCCCCAGATTCTCTTTTAATTAAGTATAGATATGTGAGGATATTAGCTTTGTCATAAAAGAAGTAAGAAAGGTGCTGAATAATTCTACTGGAGACCTCTCTTTTGAAAGAAATAAAAACTTTGAAAGCGGGCTGTTGCGATGTAACCGCAAACTACAAGAAAAATCATGGATTTTGCTGTGCTTCCGAGTTAAATCCATCTTTTCTTCTTAAAGTAAAGGAACATGCTTATTCCTAATAGTGTCATCCCCAGCATAACTGCAGGATAACCCCATCTCCATCCGAGTTCGGGCATGTAGTCAAAGTTCATGCCGTATACTCCTGCAATGAAGGTAAGTGGAATGAAAATCGTGGCAATGATTGTCAGAACTTTCATAATGTCATTCATCCTGTTGCTCAGGCTTGAGAGATAGACATCTACCATTGAAGAGAGAATGTCCCTGAAGGCTTCTATGGAGTCAATAACCTGAATGGTATGGTCATATACGTCTCTCAGGTAGATCCGCGTGATGTCCTTTATAAGTCCTGATTCAGTTCTCTGAAGGTTACTTATCAACTCCCTGAGGGGCCAGACTGATCTGCGGAAGGTGATCATATCTCTCTTATATCTCTGGATCGTTTTCAGGGTTTCAGGCATCGGGAACATTATGAGTTTTTCTTCGAGATTTTCGATTTCTTCCCCAAAGTGTTCGAGAATCAAAAAATAGTTGTCAACCACAGCATCTATCAGGCTGTATGCAAGAAGGTCCACACCGTTCTTTCTCAGTCGTGAAGCAGGGTTTTTGAGCCTTTCATGGACAGGCTCAAAAACATCTTCTTCCCTCTCCTGAAAAGTGAGGATATAATTGGAACCAATGATGATGCTTACCTGATCTATAATTATCTTTTCTTTTATTTCATCGAGAAGAATCATTTTCAGAACAGCATAAATATAATACTCGTAATCCTCCATTTTCGGGCGCTGTCCGGTGTTCAGCACGTCTTCTAGGGTAAGAGGATGAACCCCAAAGTAGCTGCCAAGTTTTTCTATTACTTCTACCCGATCGAGTCCGTCCACATTTATCCACAGGTTCATGTCCGGCTGGTCTTTGAGGGTCTGACATTCTTCTATGGTTTGAAGCTCTTTTTCAATCAGTTTCTCACTATTGTATATCCAGGCCCTGATTACGACTTTCTCTGCCTTTTTTTCTCCCACATGGACGAGGGTTCCGGGAGCAAGACCGACATTTGATTGCTTCTCTCTGAAAGTCCTCGATTTCACGGTTCTGCCTCACTCCGTAATAAAATTAAACATTTTATTATATTGGAGCTTCACTGATTTAAGCCTGTGCATATCATTTGTCCGAATAAATTATTAAACTTTTAAGCAGTCTTGATAATTTTCAGTATAATCCGACTCTAAATAAAACTCCATTTTTATATGGGTGTGTAGATAAATATATCTATTAGCCAGTTAATATAATATTACATTAAATGTAATAATCGGTCTTCCAAAAACAGGGGAATTTGGAAAGGTCGTCAGTAATAATACTGAATATAGGGGTGATTAATATGGTTCAAACGGAAATTATGGATAGTCTATACAATATGTTTGATCAGTTCATAGCATTTATTCCGACATTAGTAGCCATAATTCTTCTTCTGATTATAGGGATGGTATTGGGAAAAGCTCTCGGGAAGATCGGGGCAAAGATACTGGACAAAATAGGCCTTGATGATCTGGTTGACAAAACGGTGATAGGTGGAATGCTAAGAAGAGCACAGATGAGTACAGTAGGTTTTTTTGATGCAGTGATCCGCTGGTTCATTTACATTATCTTTGCCATAATCATTCTGGATCTTCTGAATATTGAGGTAGTAAATAACTTTGTAAATCTTGTAATATACTTCATTCCGCTTGTGATCTCTGCTCTCGTTGTCCTGCTCATAGGTTTGCTGATCGTGGACTTCGTAAGCGACCTGCTCCAAAAAATTTTTGTTTCAACCGGGATAGACGAGAAATTTGAGCAGACAGTCATTGGAGCTTCAATTAGATCAGGAGGACTGACAGCTTCAGTCATCATAGCTGGAATAGTTAGAATATTTGGGTACCTGATTTTCCTCACGGCTGCTTTTGATATACTTCAGCTAACTATGATTACCGACCTGTTGATAAGTATCACTCAGTATTTGCCACGCGTCCTTGTAAGCATCCTGATCCTGGTGATAGGAATCCTTTCTATTGATATAGTAATGGACTATCTGAGCAGTACTGTCAAAGGCATGAAAATAGAAGGGGCAGATGTCATTCTTCCTCTCCTCAGGGGCTTCTTGCTTCTTATTCTGATCCTTGTTGCCCTGGATACAATGCTAATTGATACAAGTATCCTCTACCTCTTCTTCGGGCCGCTTGCATGGGGAATTGCTATCGTGGTAGCATTCAAATACGGAGTCAAAGACGCAATAGTTGCTTATGCCAGAGAAAGGAAGTAATTTCATAACTATTCAGCCACTGATAAAAAGGTATGTTTTTCAGCAAAAAGCTCCTTTCTCAGGATAATAGCGGCGCTCAATGGAGCGCCGCTAGAATAACATCCATGAAATTCAGTTTATTCTTTTTAATTGAGCTGACCTTCCACAGAAGTCTTCAAAAAAAATAGAAAGGGGATATGCACTTCAGATAATGTACGACTTGAGAGGTGGAAAGCCATTAAAACATATGGAACTATAACTTTGAGTATAGGCTCCGGTTGTAAAGAAATATACACGGTTGCCTTCTCTCATCGTGTGAGGGAAGGAATATTTATGGTGCTCGTAAAGAATATCCATGCTGTCACAGGTGGGACCTGCAAGGATGACTTCTTCTGCACAGCCTTTCTTATCACAGAAGATTGGGTATTTAATGGACTCGTCAAGGGTTTCGATAAGACCGCCAAACTTCCCTATATCAAGATAGACCCATTTGTACTGGTTGAACCTGGCTTTTTTGGAGATCATAACGACTTCACTTACAATTATGCCGGCGTCGGCGACCAGAGACCTCCCTGGTTCTATAATGATTTCAGGAAGCTCTTCCCCGAAGTCATCATGTAAAAAGCGGCGAATTTCCCGGGCGTATGTCTCAAGGTCATGAGCCTGATACTGATATTTTGCAGGAAAGCCTCCACCAAGGTTGATCATTTTAAGATGGATTCCCTTTTCGGCTACTGCTTCAAAAAGGTATTTGCACTTTGAGATCGCATTGTCCCACTGTCCGATATCCCTTTGCTGGGAACCAACATGGAAAGAAAGTCCGTAAGGTTCAAGCCCTAGCTTTTCAGCTTTTAAAATCAACTTGTATATCAGGTCAGGATGGGCACCGAATTTTCTGGAAAGTGGCCAGTCCGCGCCATCACTTTCTGTAAGGATCCTGAAAAAGACTCTGGAGCCCGGAGCTCTTCTGGCTAACTTCTTTAAATCACTTTCGGAATCCGTAACAAAGAGCCTTACTCCGTTTTCATAGGCATAAGCTATGTCTTTTTCTTTTTTGATTGTATTCCCGTAACTTATCCTTTCAGGTTCCACCCCGAGCCTTAACAGCTGATCAAGCTCGTAGACAGTTGCCATATCAAAATTGGAACCTTTTCTCTTCAGGGCAAGCACTACCTTATCCATAGGATTGGCCTTAACAGCATAGTGAATTTTTGCAAAAGGCATGTGCTCTACCAGCTCGTCGTAGCCTCGTTCTATCTTCTGAAGATCAACGATCAAAAACGGTGTTTCTTTATCCCGCGAGAATTTCTTAATTTTGTTAAATTCCTCTCTTGAAAGATAATCTTCCAGCGGGAATTCATAAGGCTCTTTTCTCATATCTACTCCCTTTTTTAACCTGATTGACTTGTAAGCAAAACTGACAATAATTATGATTTATATTTAGGCAGTTCTGTTTATAAGTTTTTAGCACGTAATGGGTTTATTTTAGTTGGGGAATTTATAATTAATAATATAGATAATCCCTAAGATAAAACGAATTAAATAGGATTTTAGGTATATAAAACTAATTCTTGTTGAATATCCAGACCCAAAAACTACCAAAATCCAAAAATATTCAATATAAATCATCATATCTTTTAAAAAAGAATATTTAAGCTTTTTTGTCTAATTAAAACTACATATAACCTTTTTTATTTCATTAAAATCATTTTAAGTCGAGATTTCATCACAAAGCAACCCATAAATTCGGATCTGTCCTAAAAAAATACAGGTACAGTTTAAACCTAAAAAAAGGTTTTTACGGGAGAAAATAACAGGAAAACCATTTTTAAATGAATAAATGTAAATCTAAGCAATATTAGTTCCTTAAATGTCTTAAAAATCAAAATAGGTACTCTTTTTTGTTTAGCTTATTTGCTCAGGTCCCGACAAACTTAATAATTATTTTTGACAATATGCAGGATTAACGACAAGAAAACTGAAGTGAGAATAAATCACTTTAAAAAATCAAATATTCAAAGGCTCAGCAGGTTTTTTTCGGGTTCTGAGCAATACTATAATAAATCCCAGTGCTATAAGGAAGAAACCGTAAGCCATGATCTCCAGGCTGATCTGAGAACAAAGAAAAACAGCAGATAATGCACCAAGAAATGGGAATAGAGGCAAACGCCCTATACTAAAAGGAACCCTGAAAGGACGCCTTTTTTCTGGCTCTGTGTAACGGAGCTTTATCAGGGAAATGTTGACCATAAAAAAAACAATAAAGATCATAAAATTTGCAATATTTACTATAGTTGTTATGTCGCCCAGCAGGACAAAAAGACTTGAAACGCATGCAATCCCGAGAATTGCAGTCCAGGGAGTCCTGAAGCGGGGGTGTACACGTGCCAGGGTTTTAGGAAAAGAACCTGTATCTGCCATGCCGTAGACAATCCTCGACCCTCCAAGCATAACCACAAGTACGGTATTCATTGTGGAAAAAAGAGCAATCCAGGACAGAAGGACAAAAGCATTATTTCCGAGAGCAACAGCCGCTACATCTGCAAGCGGGACTTCTGAATGTTCTAATACACGGAAATCAAGGACACTTACAGCTGCTACAGCCACGCAGACATAAAGAAAAACAGTAAAGGATATGGCAATAAGCAGGGCTTTGGGAGTTGTTTTTTCTGCATCTTTTGTCTCCTGGGAAAGCCTTACAATATCTTCAAAACCGAGAAATGCAAAAAAAATCAGGGCAGAAGCCTTAAACAGTCCTGCAAGGTCCGGAGCCTCAAAATAGTCTACAGTTCCAAAGTGAGGGAGCCCCGCGTAAATAATTAACAGAAGCCCTGAAAGTTCTATCAGGCTAATAAAAACAGCTAGATGGGCCGATTCCTTGATACCGTAGACCATGACGAGGCTGAGGAAAAGAAAAAGACCTATTGCCCCAACTAAACTTCCAACTCCAAAAAGGTTACTGAAGTACCTTCCAAACCCAAGGGCAACCGCAGAACTCGTGATTATCACAAAATAGACTACAAGAAGCCCAACAAATAGCCCTATACGTTCTCCAAATGCTTTTTTTACAAATTCATACTCCGCACCTGCCCGCGGGTACATGGAAGAAAGTTCCATATAGCTAAAAGCAGAAAGTGCAGCAGTCATTCCTGCAAATAAAAAAGAAAGCCAGACTAAATTGCCTGCAAGTCCGGCAGCTTTTCCCAGAAGTACATAAATTCCGGCTCCGAGAATATTGCCAATTCCGGCTAATGTAATCTCTACTAAACTCAGTTCTCTTTTTAATTCGGATTTCTCTTCCATGATACACTCTCTGCCCTTAACTGAATTTGACTAAGTTAAACCTCAAGCATTATATGCCACAAGAAACAACATTTCTGAATTACTTTTTAAAAACAGCAGGTTTTTAGTCTGTTTCTGGAAAAAAGATGGATGAACTGAGAGCATGATAGATGGACTGGGAGCATTATACTGATTAAAAAATTGAACATGCTGTTTTATCAGCATATCTAACACTTAGCAAAGCTTGAACTCTTAATACCAATTTTTTCCGTATGCAGTCTCGCAGGAATGATAATCTCTGGCACAAGCTTAAGGTGATACTTATCATGTCTTCATTTTTTGAGCTAGTTGCCTTCCGATCTCTTCAATTTTCTTCAGATCTTCATCTTTTGCCCTGCCTTTAACCTGAAGGGTCCCTACAACCTCCATATTAGAAGGAGTCAGGATATCTCCTGCCTGTCTCAATGCGCCCCCTCCCCAGCCAAATGACCCGAGCACAACACCATACCTTGCCGGAGGTTTGAGTGCTTTTACCAGATAAGTACCGTACAGGGCAAGTGGGTGCATGCCTGCAAGTACTGTAGGAGTTCCAAGGATAATCGCCCGTGAATCAACCAGCTCTCTGGCGACATCCCCTATATCTGAGACTGCAAGGTCATACATCCTAACGTCCACTCCTTCCTTAAGCAGGGTTTCTGCGATTGTCCGGACCATCTCTCTGGTTGATCCCCACATACTCACATAAACAATAAGGGCTTTATTTTCGGTTTTTCCTGCAGTCCATTTATCATATTGGTCCATAATTCGCTTTGGGTTTTTGTAAACAGGCCCATGGCTGGGGGCTATGGTTTCGATATCAAGACCCTTTATCTTCTCAAGAGCTCTGTCCCCCATTTTCCCGAAAGGCATCATGATTTCCCCGTAGTAGCGTTTTGCAAGAGGGATTATCTCCTCGATATCTTCATCATAGGTCCCATGAGCTGTATGAGCTCCAAAAAAATCGCATGGAAAAAGGACTTTATCTTCAGGCAGGTACGTGAACATTGTTTCAGGCCAGTGGAGCCAGGGTGCTTCTATGAAACGAAGAGTCTTTCCCCCCAGGTCCAGGCTGTCTCCTTCAGCAATGGTTTTGATCCGGGAGTCAGGCAGCTTATGGTAGAGCCTGGCCATCTTGACTCCCTTCTCGGTTGTGACAAAGAGGGCATCAGGAGCTTTTTCAAGAATAAATTGAATTGCGTTGGCGTGGTCCGGTTCGGCATGGTTCATTATCAGGTAATCAAGTTTTTTTAGGTCTGAGACCATATTGATTTTTACCTCTAATTCTTCTTCAAAACCAGGATTTACGGTATCTATGAGGGCTGTTTTCTTCTCGCCTTTTACGAGATAAGAATTGTAGCTGGTGCCCTCTGGCAGAGGGATTAAAGAATCGAACATCCTGCGGTTCCAGTCTTTTGACCCGACACTAAAAACATTTCTGGCAATCTCCGGTATATTATAAGTTCCCATACTTTTCCTCCATTCCCCAGGAATAATAGAAAATATACATAGGAAACATGCAGAAATTTCTGGATGTTCCCACCAATCTGATAACTATATTTGCTGTAGCTGTATTTATTGAATATCTTTATTTAATCGTTAAATATATTTATCGGGAAAAACCCTTATCTTCACCTGTCCGTGCTGTCTGAAAATCAGAATTATACGGAATAAGCCCACAATACCCTTTTTTGATATTGTATTATATGTAAAATATTAAAAAATGAAAAACATTATATAGACAGCAGTAAGTTATCTCTTTCCTATCAGGCAAGAATTCACAAATTATGATTAATACGGTAACCATTCAAGCCTGAACAATATTGGTATTGGAATGAGGCTTTGAATATTCGAATATTTTAATCAAAATGAAGGGATAGTTATGAAAACATCATCTGTAGAACTGAATCCAAATAAACTGGTACAGTACCTTAAAAAGCCAGCAAGTGAATTCACCAAAGAAGATATCATAAAATTCATTAAAGAAAATGGCATTAAGATGCTCAACTTCCGCTACGTGGGCGGGGACGGAAGGCTCAAAGCCCTCAACTTCGTCATCAGGAACGAAGAACATCTTGACACCGTGCTCTCCACAGGAGAAAGAGTAGACGGGTCAAGCATTTTCAAGTACATCGAAGCCGACTCAAGCGACCTTTACGTAGTCCCGAAATACCGCACTGCTTTTGTAAATCCGTTCGAGGAAATCCCAACCCTTGACTTACTCTGTTCTTACTTCGACAAGGACGGGGAACCCCTTGCAAGCTCCCCTGAAAATATCATGAAGAAGGCCCACCAGGTCCTGAAGGATGAGACAGGATACGAGCTCAATGTAATGGCAGAACTCGAATACTACGTCATCTGCGACAAGGACCAGATTGACACTGACTACCCGGCTGTTGACCAGAAAGGTTACCATGAGTCAGGACCCTTCACCAAGTTCGAGCAGCTCAGGAAAGACGCAATGATGGCCATCTCCGAAGCAGGTGGAGCTATTAAGTACGGTCACTCCGAAGTCGGAAACTTCACTGACGACAAAAACTACTATGAGCAGAATGAAATCGAGTTCGAAACCACAAACGTCGAGGACGCTGCTGATCGCCTGATCGTTGGAAAGTGGATGCTCAGGATGCTTGCCGCCCAGTACGGCGTCACCGTTAGCTATGCTCCGAAGATCACTGTCGGAAAGGCAGGCAGCGGGCTGCACATCCACATGAAGCTCATGAAGGACGGAAAGACCGCAACAGTCGAGAACGGAAAGCTCAGCGATGCCGCCAGGAAGGCAATCGTCGGCTGCCTTGAAGTTGCTTCAGGAATCACTGCTTTTGGAAACAGAATCCCTACTTCCTACCTCCGCCTTGTCCCGCACCAGGAAGCACCCACCAACATCTGCTGGGGAGACAGGAACCGCTCTTCCCTTATCCGCGTGCCCCTTGGCTGGTCCGGTGATGCAAGCAAGATGATCGCTATCGCAAACCCGAACTATGCAGAAGAATTCAAGGACTACTCGAGCAAGCAGACCTACGAGTTCCGTGCAGCTGACGGTTCTGCAGATATTTACCTCCTCATTGCAGGGCTCTGTGTCGGTACCCGCCACGGTCTACAGATGGACAACTCCCTTGAGCTTTCCAAGAAGCTCTACATCTCTGTCAACATCTTCAAGGAAGAGCACAAAGCCAGGCTTGCCGAGCTCGAGCACCTGCCTGCATCCTGCTACGAGTCTGCTCAGGCCCTGAAGAAACAGAAAGACATCTTCATGCAGTACGATGTCTTCACCGAAGGTATGCTCGACGGCATTATCGGCGGTCTTGAAGCCTTCAATGACTACCAGCTGAGCGAGAAACTCTACGGAAAGAACGAAGAAATCAGGAAACTTGTGGACACTTATGTCCACGTCGCCTGATATCGACTGTACAGGTTTAAAAACAAACTTTCTTTTCTTTTTTCCGGAAGGAAAAAAGAGCAGAGGCTCTGCTCCTGTGGGGCAGGGTCCCTGTAAAAAACGATTTTCCTCTTTTTGTAGCTTTGTCGGTACCCTGAAGGTACTATACCACACAGGATTAAAAAAATTAAGTTGAATAGGTTACTAAGAAAAGAAAAGCAGTGAAGACTTATTCCCTGAGTAACAATGATTATTCCTTATCCTTTATCTTAACAGCCGTTCCGTATGCGAGCATCTCGGCCGCCCCTGCCATTACCATGGAGGTCATGAACCTGACATTCACCACAGCATCAGCCCCCATCTTTTCGGCATCTTGCATCATACGGTTGACTGCCTTCTCCCTTGCCTCTAAGCATCTCTGAGTATTCTGTCAGTTCGCCCCCTACGACACTGCGCAGACCTGACATGATATCCTTGCCAATATGCTTGGCCTGAATGGTACTGCCGCGGGGTGCGCCAGCGCAACTTTG
>DUGS01000123.1:1600-1832 GCA_013331265.1 Methanosarcina sp. | reverse complement strand
CTTTGCGTGCGAGCCGGCGAAAAATAACCCTGTTTCTGTTTACGGTTTTGAATCTCGTGGTGATACTGGGCTCCATGATGTACGTTATTGAAGGTGCAGAGAGCGGGTTTACCAGCATACCCCGGAGCATCTACTGGGCAATCATAACCCTTACAACCGTGTGGGATACGGAGACATTGTCCCTGAAACGAATCTCGGACAGGCACTGGCATCATTTATCATGATAATAGGT
>DUGS01000123.1:0-1376 GCA_013331265.1 Methanosarcina sp. | reverse complement strand
ATTTATCATGATAATAGGTTACAGTATCATAGCGGTTTCGACAGGCATTGTCACATCCGAAATTACCTATGCAAGCAGGTACCTTAAAGGAAGGGTGTGCCAGAATTGCAGTTATGAGGGGCATGACAGCGATGCTAAATTCTGTAAGCGTTGCGGAGCTGAATTATAGAATCGCCTGTGGGATTGAAGAGCATTATCCAATTTCTTCTCTACACCCGCCGTCTTATCCAGCAGCTTGAACAAATCACCAACATTATCCGCGTGATTAACTGTTTCCTCCAGAGCCTGAACTCCAAGCCTTCCACCTGTCACACCCGGCGCCAGAGCACATACAACATCAGTAGCAAGACTATGTATGTCCATTTATCATCATTCCCGGTACGAATATCATTGATGTCCATTGCAAGGAACGCTACATCAATGGCAGTCTCAACATAATGTCCGCTTGGATCGGTATACTTCACAGGATTATTCAACGCATAAGAATACCTGTTCAACGCCTGAGGATTATAAGGATCAGGAAGCATCGTATCAGACTGAACGAAAACCCTGTACTCAGGCGAATAATACCTTGCGCCGTAGTACATCAGCCCGGTATCGGCATCGTTCTCCTGCCCTGTAAACCCGTATTTCTCAAGACCGCCGGACCGAACCTGTCCGTATGGGAAGTAATCGGTGCGTTCGACTTCAAGCCCATTCTCGTCAACCATCAGGGAAGTGCTGCCTATATGGTCGGAGAGGTACCACTCCATGCTTTTGGATGTTTGTTTGGCTACGCGTTCATCATCGCGGAAGAAGTAGCTGGTGGATGTACCGTTATCGATTTCGTAGAACTTGTTAATGTAATAGGCGAAGAATATAGGTTTCAGGAGAATGGGATGGTGCCATAGAGTATCCATAAGAGATATTTTGGCACCGTTGTCATTCACCTGCTTGATGCTTATTTACGTTTCTTCTACTCTTTCAATTTCATCTGGCAAAAAAACCAATTGTTTGGAATTATTGTCTTTGTCCACAAATTCAACTTCATAAGCTTCATTTGGCTTACTAAAAGCGATAATTATGGCGCCAATATCTCCTTTTTTGACACCTTCTTCAGGAATGTCTTTCTTTGTTCTTACGATGTCCAGTTCTGAAAACTTCATGTTAATTCCTCACTTTACGAACAGAGTTGTTAACCTTGGGCTATCAGATCCTGCATCTAAAATCCACCCGGTTCTAACAGTAGCAACGTTACCATTTGCACCAGTTATCGCCATGTCTACAGTATACCTTTGCCCATATCTATCCAATTTACCAACAGTCGCCTGACTTTCTGGCAGCTTTGAATAAATCTGTTCAATCAAGTCATCTATGGTGCTTTTTTTGTTAACTCT
>DUGS01000110.1:4040-4993 GCA_013331265.1 Methanosarcina sp. | reverse complement strand
GTCTTTAGCTCGGTGGTAGTTCACTTTGGAGCTCATTTTGCAGCTTATCGTGCAGCAGATCAAAATCTCTTTGAATTAAAATGCGCGGTGGGAAATAGGTTTAAAAAAATATTTTTATCGTCGGAGTCTATCCAGCCTGTGATATAAAGGACTGCAGCGAAAACCGGAACTGAGACGACACTGAGAAACAGGATATCTATATATGACCTCAACAGGATCATGAGCAAGGAGATCACAACCGCACCTATAATAGGAGAAATGGCTCCTTTGAGCGGACTTTCATGTAAAAGGTTCTTATGAACCCAGAATAGACCAAACATCATTGACCCTAATACTGAAAGTACAGTAGCGACAGCAGCACCTGCGTAGCCAGTTGAAGGGATCAGGATAAGGTTTAGAATTACGTTCAGGAATGCAGCTAAGATAGCTGTTTTTGAGATTATTTGCTGGTTCCCGCTCGAAACGCATGTTGAACTTATAAGGACACTTATGAATGTGATGGCTGTTGCCCAGATAAGGATTTGTAACGCAATTACTGATTTCTGATATTCAGGACCGTAAAAGGTCAGGATGATTTTCTCCGAAGCAAATGTAACCAGAACTGCAATTAGCAGGCCTGCAGCGAAAAGATACTTGAAAGTCCTGGCATATGCGAAACTGAACGAATCAAAAGAATCCTTAAAATATTTAGACATTAAAGGGAATGTAGAGGTTGTAAACGCTGACGGAAGGAAGACAAGTGCATCTGTGAGGCGGTAGGCAGCGGAATAAAACCCAACTTCAGCATCCCCCCGCAAAAATGAGAGCATAAGTACATCAATCTTGAAATATACTACAGTAAAAACTGAGGCAATTGCTATTGGAATAGCTTCCTTTAATAACTGTTTTATTAAAATGAAATCGATGTTAAAAGAAACTTTAACTAATTTCTTTGAGAATAAGACCATCAATAA
>DUGS01000110.1:934-3770 GCA_013331265.1 Methanosarcina sp. | reverse complement strand
GAGTATTCCATTCTCAGTTTTGCTTCATATATGATCCCATAAGCTCCTGTTCCGCTTATAAGCAGACCCAGAGATGCTATATAAAGTGCATTTTTCGTGGAAGGAGGAAAACTTATGACGTTTATACAAATCAGAGCTAAAAGTAAGGCAACAAAAGAGAGAAAAAATTTTATTATAGTCCCGTTTCCAATAAGCTTCCCTGCTTTTTCAGGTTCTTTTGCAGCCTCCC
This sequence comes from Methanosarcina sp., assembly GCA_013331265.1. Lineage (GTDB taxonomy): Archaea > Halobacteriota > Methanosarcinia > Methanosarcinales > Methanosarcinaceae > Methanosarcina > Methanosarcina sp10923u. Next base: position 3,541 of record DUGS01000110.1, on the reverse strand, counting down.
TTACAAGGATTTGATGAACTCCCATATCAGGAATGAAGCTGAAGAAATAGATGAAAGCAAAAGCAAAAGAAAAGATCCCGTAATCTTTGGGCCCCAGGTAACGGGCAATATATAACATAGCAAAGAAACTGAGGATATTCGTTGCAATGCCGTTAAGAAACAAAAACCCGCTATTTCTTGCAAGATTTTTAACTGTCTGCATAAAAAAATCTATACGGATAATGTGACAAAAGAATATAACTCTATTGTTCAAATAATCCTGAAACCTTTATTAAAAATGGATAAAATAATATCTCTTCTTCAAAAAAATTAGTTAAAATCCCGAAAACTGTCTACTTCGATAAATATATATCTCTGAAATTTTCTTTACATATTTGGGGAGGGCGAATATTTGTGTATGTTTTAATTACGCCTGTTAAAGACGAGGAAAAGAACCTTTCTGATGTCCTCAAATCCGTAATTTCTCAGACTGTAAAGCCTGTTCTCTGGTTGATTGTTGATGACGGAAGTACTGATAATTCTCCAAAAATAATACACCGTTTTGTGTCCAGATATCCCTGGATTAAAACTATTCGTTTACCACCCCAGCCGAGGGACATAATTTTTCACGTATCCTATGTATATAAATCCGGATTTGACTTTGTCATAAAATATTGCAATATAAATAATATATCCTATAATTTTATTGCTTCAATAGATGCGGATACGGTACTGGAAAAAGCGTATTTTGAAAAGATATTTCGTAAATTTGAACTCAACAATAATCTGGGCATTGCAAGTGGGGGCCTTTACCATGAAATTGACGGAAAATTAAAGCTCTCCGTCCAGGTTGAAAATTTTCCTTCAGGTACAGGTCGGGTCTGGTCAAAAAAATGCTTTTTTGATACCGGGGGTTTTTTGCTGGAGCCCTCAGCCGACTCAATCTCAAATATAAAAGCCATTATGCGGGGCTGGCAGATTTACAGGTTTAATGAAATTCAGATGGTAGAAAAACGATTAACAGGCAGTGCAGAAGGTCTCTGGAAGGGGTACAAATATAACGGTTACATGGCTTACTATTTAAATAAAAATCCTATCCTGATCTTAATAAACGTGTTAAACTATACCCTGAAGAAGCCGCATTATACCGGAATAGCCTTTTTACTTGGATACATAAAGCCTTTTATTAAAAACGAAGAAAGAATAAAAGACAGGGAAATCCGGGAATATTACTGGACTTACAGGCTGATTGAATACAGGAATATAGTAATCGGACGACTGAAGTACCTGGTTTCTGTAAGTTAAAAAATGCTTTTGTTCAGGGGAAATCCGGGTAATAATGATATTTCAATCTTTTTTCCTGCGATGAAGAATATATGAACAGGTGAAAGATAGTAAAAGTGGGGATTCGCTACGGGTGAAGTGGAAATATATTACTTCTCGGGAACTGGCAATTCCTTATATATCGCAAAAGAATTGCAAAAAAGAATTCCAGAGATAAATCTAATCCCAATTGTAAGTCTTTTAAAGAAGGATAATATAGAGACAAATGCAAAAACAGTAGGATTTGTCTTTCCTATCCACAGAATGACAATTCCTATTCCTGTAAAAAAGTTTCTTAAGAAACTCTATTTAAAATCAGCCAGTTATATATTTGCTATAGCGACATGAGCTGGTACCAGCCGAGAAAAAGGTCCAGATTTCACCCTCTCCAATTATGTGCTGGAACACCTTGTTCGTTTAGGAATGGCTTATTCAGAATATGACGGTGCAAAAGATTATTTTTATTCAGATTCAAAATGTATAGGCTGCGGGATATGTGAAAAGGTTTGTTTGTCTGAAAAGATAAAACTGGTTGATAAAAAGCCTGCGTGGCAGAGAAATGTCAAATGTTACCTCTGCTATGCCTGCCTTAATTATTGTCCTGCACACTCAATTCAAATAAAATCAAAAATCTACATGAAATCGTATACCGAAGAAAATGAAAGATACTGCCACCCATATGCAACAGCAAATGATATTGCAGGACAAAAGGATGGTGTGAATTCAGAAGTCTAAAAGAGCAGGCAAAAATCCGGTCAGAAACTAAAACAAACAAGAAAAACAAACAAGAAATCAAAATGGATGAAGAAGTCTCACAGCACGTATTGCTCGACCCTCACAGAAATGGGAATAATCAGAAAGGCTCTGGGTTGAGGATAGAACTACCCTGAAAGCCCTGGAGCCTTTTTCGAATCAACAAATTATAGGAACCTCCGCCAGCTTGTCTGGCGGCCCTGCACAAAAAGCAGGAGAATGTGGGCAGTAATATGAAGAAAAAAGGCTTGAAAAGTAGTAAATATGAAATAAATATTGAAAAAGTATCTTTAAAGTATCTTTGGTAGTATTTGTTTCAGTTTTCTGCCTTTTTATAGGTCTTTGACATCACTTTATTTTACCAGCGTTTTTAAGTAAGTCCTCTTGAGCTCAGATCACTGCTCTATTAAACCCTAAAGTTTGTCCTCTTTTTTGACTGAATATGAATATATATATAAAAACCAGTCATTAGAAGTATTCTTAAATGTATTATTAGGACTATTGTTAGATAAACACTGGCAGGCATCTGAAATGGATCTCAGAAATGGATCT
>DUGS01000110.1:395-669 GCA_013331265.1 Methanosarcina sp. | reverse complement strand
TACGTGAAAATATAAATGTAATTTTGCTTTTTGTAAGTGAGGTATCTTTTATGGAAGATTTTAATCAGCTCAAAAGAAAACTTGACGATATGAGTGTCCCGGAACTTTATGATTATGTAAAAGAAAAATATCCTGAGAATGAGGAACTCGTACTCGGGTCCAAAAAGATAGTTGTCAGGAAAGTCCTGAATTTCGAAAGAAATCGGCTGAATGAACTGGAAGGGGCTGGCCAGTAAGATCCACATTTTACTGACCACGCTTTTAATATTTTTTT
>DUGS01000110.1:0-137 GCA_013331265.1 Methanosarcina sp. | reverse complement strand
ATGTCAGTTGTTATGTCAGTTGTTTCAGGATTAAGTAAATTCATTGTCAAGTGCCGTAATTTTCCAATCAATCATTTGCTCAGGTTTTTTTATTTGTCTGTTCTCTTCTTTTTTATTTTGAGAAAGGCCGCTCTCCT
>DUGS01000197.1:9669-14156 GCA_013331265.1 Methanosarcina sp. | reverse complement strand
TTCCCAATGAAATCTCATTCGTTTAGAAGGTACTTAAATCTTTTGTGTTCTCCGCTAGATGAATTCATGTATTTTTTTAAAAATCATTTTATTAAGATGAAATGTATTTTTCTAGAATTATATAAAAAAACGACATCAATAGAAAAATGAATTTTTAAGTCTACCAAAAATTTTTGAAAATTTGGCAGAAGACTTATTTAAATATTTCCCTGAGAGACAGTCAATATAATATAAATTTTTTATAACTGTTATTATACAGTAATGCCAATCATATCAAAAAGATTTATTAATATCCTCATTATACGAAAGTTTGATATGGAAGTAGTTGTCGACGTAGGCGGAAATCCCGGGGTAGACTGTAGAGGCTTTTGCAAATACTGTTATTTCAAGAAAGTCAAAGAAGTTCAGCCCCTGGGCTGCAAGTATTGCCTCCCTTTTAAAAAAGGGTGTGATTACTGTACTCGCAGCGTAAAAGAATCGTATTCAGGCTTCAAGTCCCTCCAGATGGTACTTGAAGAAACTGCAAATAAACTCTATTTCACAACAGGAGAGGTAAAAAAATTCACGGTTAGCGGAGGAGGAGACTTAAGCTGTTATCCCGAACTGAAGAATCTTATTACTTTCCTATCTCAATTCAGCACCCCGATACACCTGGGATATACAAGCGGAAAAGGTTTCAACAATCCTGATGACGCTCTTTTCTACATAAACCACGGGGTTACAGAAGTGAGCTTCACAGTCTTTGCAACAGACCCTTCCTTGAGGGCCGAATACATGAAAGACCCTGAACCAGAAGCATCAATTCAGGTTCTTCGGGACTTCTGTGCCCATTGTGAAGTCTATGGGGCAATAGTCCTCCTTCCGGGAGTAAACGATGGAGAGGTTCTTGAAAAGACCCTCAGTGACCTGGAAGCTATGGGAGCAAAAGGGGCTATTCTTATGAGGTTTGCAAACTTTCAAGAAAACGGCTTGATCCTCAACAACTCCCCTATCATTCCGGGAATAACTCCACATACGGTCTCCGAGTTTACTGAAATTGTGCACAGTTCCGCAGCAAAACATCCTTCTATGAGGATCACGGGAACTCCACTGGAAGACCCTTTAATCGGCTCACCTTTTGCAATCCGCAACATTCCCGAAGCACTTTCAAAACTTCCCAGAGTGACCAAAAAAGCGACCGTTATCACAGGGCAGGTAGCAGCCCCCAGGCTTACCGAAATATTTGAAGCTCTTGGAGGGACTGTAAACATAGTTCCCCTGAAAAAAGATATAGGCTGCCTTATTACAATTGACGATTTCAAAAATCTGGACCTCTCTGAGGTGACTGAAACTGTCTTTATTCCGGGTAGAGCTTTTGTCCATGATATGGAGATCAAAGAAGCCCTCAAAAGAGATGGAGTAGACAGGATTGTGCGCAGAGGCCCCGAGCGTCTATCCGTAGATGGGGAAATGTCCATAGGCATGACCAGAGAAGAAGTTCTGGAACTGGAAATAGAGAATTTCACAGAGCTTATTAATCAGATTAACTCCCTGGGACTGCCTGTAGAGTAAAGCCTTGATCTACTCAAGAGGCATTAAAATCAAACTTTGGAAGGAGCCAAACAGAATAAAAAAGAAGTTACTGACTAAAGTTTAGATATTAAAACAGATACTATATAAATCTATAACAAATTATATAATTATCAAAAAAATCAATAGAAAATGATCCAACTAAATTGGAGAACTTTTGTCAGTAAAAAAAAGTCAGAAAATGAAAAGACCTATTTTCCGGAAGAAAAAAAATTTAGGAAGGGGGATTGAAGGCATTATTAATAAACATTTCGATTTCTTCCGGTTTTTAAAATGCCCTATCTCCTTCTTGACTGTACAAGAAGATTTTCAGATTCTTAAACATTCTCTGTTTTTCACCTCAGCGCGCAGGTCCGGACATAAAATCTGAAAGTCCCAGCTGCTTAACCTTATGGTTTTCAAACAGAGAGCAGATATCATAATCCAGAAGCTCGATTCTCTGTCTGGTATAGCTGGAGACTCCATACCTTTCCCCAATCTCTTTTGAAATTTTTAGATATTTGCGGACAGCTCCCTCATGTACAGTCAGTATCACATTGCCTCCACACTTAGGGCAGGACCCTGTAAGTGGCGGTCGCCTGAACTTCTCTCCGCACTTGATGCAACGCATCCGCTGCCTTGAAAAGGAACGAAGATTTCCAATCAGGTCCGGAAGGAAATGGGATTTAAGCACCCTTTCGGCTACATCAGGGGCATCTACTGCCCTTATCTTACTAGCCAGGGAAAGTTGAGCCTCCATTTTCTCAACCATACTTCCCAGAGTTTTATATGAAGAATTAAGTGGGCCTGCGGCAATATTAGAAGTATCGTGTGTAAACATAAAATGCTCGTACTGTTCAGGTGTCCCGAGCCGGCTGCTAACAAGGTCCATCATGCTTTCAATTTCAGTTGGGTTTTTGATCTCCTGTGTAGCCCTGTAAAACTCAATAGGATAGCTTGCAGAAACATCAATATTATGAGCTTCCTTATCCACTTCCTTGGGGTCGATCCTGGTAGTTAGCACCAGAGGAGCATCCATTTTTCCTCCTCGTTTTTCGGGCAGATAAGACCTCGAAAAATTGAGAATTCCATCCATAAGAAGCATTATGCAGTCTTCATCCCCATCGCAGTTCCTGCGTTTTGAGGCATGGAAAAAAGGATGAGCATAGCCTACGGAAGCTTTCGTGAAACCTACCAGACGCCCGAGCACTCCTGCAGAGGTATGCGGCGCAAGCCCTATCAGTAGTGCCCCCACAAGGTCCTGGATAGTTTCAGCATTGTAATATGGCTCAACTTTATAGTACTTCACAAGAAGGTCATCTATGTATTTTGCCGTACGCAGCATATACTGGCCGCCATCATAAGAAATCACAAGGTCCTGAACCTTAAGACAGACAACCTGATCATCCCTCTCAAGCGGCTTTCCGTAAATATCCTCTTTGTAATCGAGTTCTCTGAGTTTGGCTGCCGTAATTCCGATCTCATCCGCCCTTATATGGGTAAGGGGAATGTCGGACATATCATAGCGGACAGTCCCATCTTTAAAAATGTAAACATCGTGCTTTGCACGCAGGATTCCTTTTTCCAGAGGCTCGGGAGTCATCTGCCCGTTCATGAGCCTTTTTACTCCCTTGATTATATCCACTTTTTCCCTTTCCCCTACGTTCTCAAAAGCCTGCTTGTAAATGGAACGGAAATCAAGTTTTACGTTTGCAACGGACGTCGCCTTTCTCCCGCACTTGGGGCAGGTCTCAGCACCTCTCACATCTATATTACATCGGGGGCAGGAAAGTTTGGGATTAGTAAATTCCCCACATTCACAGCGCCAGAAATAAGTCTCTTTCCCGCAGGCAGGGCATTCCCTCAGCCCTAATTCCACTTCAATTTCTCCGATCTTTGCATTCATGGAGGATGTGTAATCAGAGGCGGTAACAAGGTTGCGCGTCATCCCTCCGGCATTATTTATAGGGAAAAGAACCTGAGCCGCAGGAGACATCTTGCGCAGGTTGGCTTTTTCCGGCCTTCCCATCCTTGCACCTATCCTTGAAGGAGCCCTGGGGTAAACCTTAAACCCGCTCAAAATACCTGCCGCTTCTACCATATCATCAGTATCCGGCATATCGGCTTTTTCTTTAAGGGATTGGTCAAGCCCGAGGCATAAAATAAACGGAAGAGCATCTTTGATAAGGATCTCCCCTTCTTTTACCCTGTGGAGCACAAGGAGCTTTTCAAGTACAGGCTTTATGCCCTCTTCCAGAGAAGCTTCCAGGGGTAGCTTGAGGATTCCTTCCCCGTCCGGATCACCTTTCAGAAAAATTCCTTTTTCAGCCACGAACTTTCTGAGAGCCTCAAACTCACTCCGGTTTATGTCGTGCCAGAGATAGGTGAACTTCGGGTGCAATGGCACATTATACTCCCTTGCAAGCCTGAGGGCAAGAGCAACAGACGGGTTTTTCAACTCTTCCTCAGGAAGCTTTTCAGGGCAGGCGGCTTCATAATCGTAACGCCACCATTCAAAAACATAAGGAGAAGGCATAAGAGGATGGTTATTTTCCAGGAAGTCCCCGTAATTGATCAGAATTTCCCCGATATCGATAATTGATTCAACCTGAGGACGGACTTCGTATGCCTCTTTTATATCATCTACACGGATAAGATCTCCCGAAAAAAGCCTTATCGTAGGTCCTTCTATAGAGTCCACGGCAGACATTGCCGCAGCTTTTCCGGGCCTTTCTACCTTAATCTGCGTTCCGTTAGTTATGAAATCGTCAAGCAGGACCATTGTGGCAGGATTAATCCCTGCAGAAGCAAAGGAAGTGTTTCTTGACCGCCCATAACGCAGCCTGAAACCTCCTGGCCTTGAAGGGTGAGAAAATACGGGCCTTCCGGCAATCAGGTCGCGGATATACTTATCCTTTGGCTTGATCTTGTTTTTGTTC
>DUGS01000197.1:9030-9524 GCA_013331265.1 Methanosarcina sp. | reverse complement strand
GCTTGATCTTGTTTTTGTTATCATCTTCATCGCTCCCGCCGCTTTTAGCTCCACCGATAAGGATCTCCAGCCAGTCCCAGCCGTCCATCTTCAACTTATTGACATGCTTTTTGACCTTCGGGGCCTTGAGGGCAAGCCCTTCGGCAAGCACGAGGCACATCCCTCCCCGGACACGGTTTGTCCCTATCCTCTCAAGATCTCTATGTCCTTCAACCTCGGCTTCTTCAGTCGGATCTCCGTCAATGCAGACAGGGCAATTCCGGACTATCATGCGGATTTCGTCTTCGGAAGGCGTATACTGTAAGCTTGCAACCCTCTTATAAAGCAGGATTTCTTCCACATACCGCTCCACTTCCTCTTCCCTTGGCTTGTAGCGGTCAATCCCTATTCCGCGCCGCACATAATCGCCGACAAGCACGGAAAGCGCCTGCGCAGTCCCTCCCGCACTCCTTATGGGCCCAGAATAAAAAATCCGGATATACTGAGAGCCGTCG
>DUGS01000197.1:8657-8864 GCA_013331265.1 Methanosarcina sp. | reverse complement strand
ATCCGGATATACTGAGAGCCGTCGTCATTTTTCCCGAGATCTACCTTATCAATTCCTTCGATAGGAGCTGCAACTACCCCTTCGGTCAAAACTGCCATGGAAACACGGATAGCAGCTTCCACGGCATCTTTCTTTGTAGGGAAACTTCCTACCACCCCTTCGGCAACCTGTTTTCCGATTTCAAGAGCAGCTTCTTCCCTGGACATC
>DUGS01000197.1:7892-8506 GCA_013331265.1 Methanosarcina sp. | reverse complement strand
AGAGCAGCTTCTTCCCTGGACATCCTGATCTCAAGTTCCCGGATCTTTACAGCAACTCCCTGGACTCCGATAAGATTCTCGACCCTATCTGCAAGGTCTTTAGCAAGGGGAATTTCTACAACAGGCCTGGGGTCTCCACCGCGGGCTCGTGCCCTGTTTGCGATCTCAATCGCCTCTTTTAACCTTGCCTCAAGCCCGTTAAAGTACTCATGCATTTCTTCACTTGCAATAGTTTCGCCCATCTTGAAAAGCCTCTTTTAAGAAAAGAAAAAAGCTTATCTCTGCTTACGCAGGGCCCCAGCAGCAAAAAGCCCTGACATCGAAGTTACAAAGAAAACAAAAACCCCTGCCCACAGGAAATAGTACCCGATATCAATACCAAGAAGGTCTATTTTAAGAGTTGTCAAAAGCAGACCTGTACCCAGGATCGCAAGGCTTATGAGTGTCGTTTTTTTGTTCTGCTCCCGGACTTTTTTATAAGCCCGCATTTTTTCCATCTGTTCTCTTTTTTCCGCCTTCAAGAAGATCTCTCCAAACACCTGAATAAATAACTATCAAATTAGAATGTCAAATTTGACTATCAAATCTGACTGTCAAACTCTCACTCTGTCAAA
>DUGS01000197.1:6455-7704 GCA_013331265.1 Methanosarcina sp. | reverse complement strand
CTCTCACTCTGTCAAACTCTCACTTATACTCTTGCAATTTAACCGACATTCCCGATTCAGACAACGTGCCTTACTGACGCAGCTTCTCGTAACCGGTTAAGGAGGGCAGCTCCGAGACCTGAAAGGGAAAAGGAGCCGTCAGCCAGTATCACATCAAGCCCTTTTGCGTCCAGAGCCCTGAGCCCTTCAAATAATCTTTTTGCAGCTTCTTCCGGCTCTTTGCGAGGTCCCAGTAAAAAGCATTCACTGGCGCTCAATCCTTTAGCAGTAAAAATGCCTGCGGTCTCGTCACTGAGTAAAAGCCCGACTTTCTGCCCTTTGCTCAGGTAATCTTGGAGCAGAATACCAATCATTTCAGAAACCTTTTCTTCTCTTTCTCCTTCAACAAGCACGACCATTGTATCAGGAGTATAATGGCTGTACTTCTGACCTGCCTGCTTTTCAGGCATAGCTTCTCCAGCCTTTGTTTCAGCTCCAGTGTATGTAGGCCTGACTTTACCTATAACCTTTTCAAGCTCGTCAACACCCACGGCTCCGAGCCGGAGCACTACAGGAGGTTCGACCGTCATATCAACGACGGTAGACTCAAGCCCTATGGCTGTTCCCCCGCCGTCAATAACCGCATCAATCCTGCCCATAAGGTCAGCCAGGACATGGATTGCCAGACTGGGACTTGGCTTTCCGGAAAGGTTAGCACTCGGAGCAGCAAGAGGAGTGCCTGCCCTTTTTACAAGCTCCAGGGGAATCCTGTGGTCAGGCATGCGGAGACCTATTGAAGGAAGGTTTCCCGAAGTAATTTCCGGAACAATGTCGTTTTTCTCAAGCACAATCGTAAGGGGCCCTGGCCAGAAAGCGTCCATAAGCCTATAAGCTTTTTCAGGAATATTTTTTGCAACCTTCCTGATGTCTTCCTCGGACTGGACGAGGATGCTAAGAGGATTTCCGGGAGGACGTTCCTTTGCCTCAAAGATTTTCAGGACGGCATCCGGATTCAACCCGTCTGCCCCAAGCCCGTAAACGGTCTCCGTGGGGAAGGCAACTGTCCCTCCCTTTCGGATTATCTCTGCAGCCTCATCAAGGATGGAGTCAAAATTCTCATCGGAGACCCGAAAAAGCCGGGTCTCTCTTTTTTTTCCGTTTTCTTCCTGCACCTGGGGTAAACTCCTTACTGATTATTATCCTGCTATGGCCTCTGATTTTATAATCTATAAATGGCCTGTATTGATTCCAGTTATGGCCTGTATTGGTT
>DUGS01000197.1:5167-6232 GCA_013331265.1 Methanosarcina sp. | reverse complement strand
ATGGCCTGTATTGGTTCCAGTTATTAAGTCTGGTTCTCACTCAGTAGATTATTTCTTCAGCCATTTTCCAAGAGCGACTTCAAGTTCTTTGTGGTCCTTCGAATAATCCTGAAGGCTGATTCCTTCAAGGCTTGCTTCGAGAGCCTGCCTGCAAGCAGTAGCTCCTGCTGCCGTGCCCATAGGGTGAGCATGGATTCCGCCACCGAACTGCATAATAACGTCTTTTCCGAAGATAGAATAAAGGTCAGGAATCATTGTAGGAGCAAGCCCTCCTGAAGCTACCGGAAACATCGGCTTTAATCCTCCCCAGTCCTGGGCAAGGACATGCTGGCTCCCATCTGCGGGCACCTTATCAAGAACGCACTGGTCTCTGAGATTCAGGACTTCGTGCTTTTCCCCATGCATCTTCCCAACAACCGTGCCTATGTGAAGCTGGTCAAGCCCTATCAGCCTGCAGAGCTTGGCAACAACAAGCATGCTTATCCCATGACGTGGGTTCCGGGTATAGGCAGAATGCATGCATCGGTGGGCATGAAGGGCCAGGCCCACATCCTCAGCCTCTTCGCGCAGGGTCTGGATGGCAGTCCAACCTGCAGGCACGATGTCGACCATCGCATAACTGGCTCCAAGGTCTTTAAGGACATTCATGCGGCGGATCATTTCCTTGCAGGTCGGGGCAGTAACGTTGCAGAGGTACATCTTCCGTTCACCGGTTTCAGCCTCTGCCTTTTCTGCGAGTTTCAGAGTGAGTTCGGCTCTCTTTTCAAAGCCGTTGAATTTCTGGTTGGTCAGGTTTTCATCATCTTTAACAAGGTCGCAGCCCCCGGCAAAGGAATTGTAAGCGACCTCAGCATGTTTTTCGGAAGTTAGACCGACCTTCGGTTTGACTATGGTCCCTATCAGCGGCCGGTCCTGTACACCCACTAGTTTCCTGATTCCTGGCAACCCGAAATTGGGGCCTTTAAACTCATGGAGCATTGACTCAGGGAAGGCGATATCCTGCAGCCTGAGGTTGTCAACGATTTTCATGCTCAGGATATTTCCTGCAACAGCACTGAGAACCTG
>DUGS01000197.1:712-5004 GCA_013331265.1 Methanosarcina sp. | reverse complement strand
TCCTGCAACAGCACTGAGAACCTGAGGAACAGAGCCCAGTTCGAAGAGGTCTTCAGAATAAGCCACTCTTACAGTCTGTGCTTTCTCATCCGCATAAAAGACATGGGGCTTCAGTCTCTCTGCGAGTTCGGGACTCAGTGTAGCAATCTCAGTCCAGGAGTCTATGGAACTCTCCCCTGCCATATGAGTGGCAGCTTCCTCAAAATTCACGCCTGCTGACGGTTCTATGTGGAATTCACAGATCAAATCCGTATCCTTCGGGCTGTAGCCTATATTTATATAGTCCCTACGCATGTTGTTTTCTCCTGATCAATACACACCATATTAGAATGAAATTCGGTCGAAATCCAGTAAATACAATTCCAGCAAATACAATAATAGTCCTTATTGAAGGAAGTAACTGAACATAAATAAAATTTGTTTACTTATATATATGAGACTTCAACCAGAAAGAAAAAGTAAAAAAGAAAGGAAAATTTTAGGCAGGGTTATGCGGAAAAAAGTAAAAAGGGTTTTTAAAGAACCAGATTTTTCCGTAACCCATTACTGCTCAAGCTTCAAAGGGTTTCCGATCCCAAGACCCATCAGACGGGTCTCTTTCTGTGCCCCGAAACCTGGATCAACGTCCTTTCTTTCGAGGTCAAAACGGACCTGCTCTTTCTGAAGACCGTACCCGTCCATATGATCGAAAATCAATTTTTCCATAAGCTCCAGCCCATAGTCCACAGCCTCATGATAATTGTCTGCAACCTTCCTCTCAACTTCAGAAAAAACATGATACTGCTCCGTCCCTGGACCTGCTGGTCGGATCAGAATTTCGCTTCTCTTAATGATGTTGCCAGCCAGAGCTCCTGCAGCATTGCCTACCTCACAGAATTTGGGAGTCCTGATATCCGCCTCGATAAATTCTCCGAGTTCTGGCACGTACGCTTTGACAGGAGCCCCGATCATTACGACTGGAATATTTATTTTGAATTTCGTAAAGCGGGTATTTGCCAGAAGTTTCTCAAGATCTTCCCGCTTGAAGTCTTTTGCAAAGAAAGCCATTAAGTCAAGAGCAATATTCTTCGCAAAATTTCTTTTTATTTCATGGGAAAAACTTTCAGGGTCCAGCCCGAGGTAACTGCCAAGAAGTTTTGCTCCAAGCAGAGAGGCATTACTATTCCACATTTCATACTCTCCAAGTACATGGAGGGCATCCGTAGGTGTAAAACCTATATGATAGATGCAGCGTTTCTGGACCAGAGAACGCAGAGCCTTTACAAACTGCAGGGGGTGTTTCTCAACTGCTTCTGCAATCTCAGCCACTGATACCGGTTCGTATCCTATAGCGTCCAGAATCTTACGCTCATAATTTTCCAGTTCAAATTCAATAGGATAATTAAGGGCATGTACGTCATCATCGTACTCAGGGTTCCCACTTCTGACAAAGAAACTCGATGGCTGTAAAATATCGTCCATTATCCTATCCGAAACTTTTTCAGCTTTTCTCAATTTATCTTCCAGGGAAGGATAATCCGAAGCCGCAAGACAGAGAGGAATAACCCTGTTTGGACCGATGCAGATTTTTCTCTGCACCCAGACGTGGCTGTCTCCTCCAATAGCCGAAGTTCTTATTCTTACCGCCTTCACCATAGTTTTCCAGTTTCCAACCACAGCTCCATGCTCACTGATTTCTGGAACTCCGTCTTCTATCAGAGCAATATCCGTACTCGTGCCTCCGACATCCACAGCAACGCAGGTTTTCAGGCCGCTTATATGGGCAGCCCCTACGAGGCTTGCGGCAGGACCTGAAAAAATGGATTCTACAGGCTTTTCAAGTGCCTCTTCTATGCGTACGAGGGAGCCGTCGCATTTCATTACCATCATGGGGGCTTTGATATTTCTCTCTTTCATTACCGATAGAACGGCCCGGATGAATTGGGAAGTTATCGGAATCAGGCGAGCGTTCAGAACTGCTGTTACTGCTCTTTCGTAAGCTCCCAGGCTCAAAGAAAGTTCGTGCCCGCAGACCACGGGTTTATTGGTCAGCTGTTCTATTGTTTTTTTCACTGAAAGCTCGTGTTCAGGATTCCGTGCAGAAAAGTAAGAAGATACAGCATATGAAAAGAGCCTGACTCTGGTGCTGTTAACGAATTGTTCCGCAGATTTAAGGTCAAGACCGCTGATCTCATTACCTTTCGAGTCGTGACCACCATCTATGGAAATTATTTCGTGCGCCGGGATATCTCCTTTTACCGTATAGCCTACAAGGATCAGGCCTGCAGAATGACCCTTGCCTTCCAGCGTGGAATTCGTAGAAAGGGTAGTGGAAACTGAGACCAGCCTTATGTACTTTAGGTACTCCTGTTTTAAGCCTGCAATTACACTCTCTATCCCTTTAACGAGATTAGAATGCGTTGTCAGTGCTTTATTAAAATCAAGAATCCTGCCGTCTGAAAGGTCCATTAAGACAGCATCTGTATATGTACCGCCAGTGTCGATCCCTAAACCAAGTTTCATGGGTTATATTTTATTTTCAAAAAAATATAACATAGCCGACCATGATTTTACAGGAGTATAAGTTTCTGCAGGAGAGTAAAATATTGAAGGAGATGAAATAATAGAGGAGACAAAATATTGAAAGAACTCCACTATTACATTATACGATCCACAACTCCCTTAATTTATACAATCCACAGCTCCCTTAATTTATACTATCCGCAACTCTTTTTTCCCCAAAGAAAACTCTGTAAACATGGCAGTTTTAGGAATTACGATCAGGTGAATGCAGGGCAAAAACCTTGAATCGTTAAAATATCGACTGAAAAAATAAAAAAAGAAAAAAATTTGAAATATTATATTTTGAGCACAAACAGTACGATGAAATAGATGGTCATCGAAACAAGCCCAAGAGGCAATCCAAGTCTTGCCCATTCTTTACTGGTAATACCCAATTTACTCGCAGAGATGATGTTTGGGATATTGCCCGGGATCAACATTCCTCCTGATATTAAAAGTCCCATAAGTACACTTTTTATCTGGAATTCGCTAAGGACAGGCCCTATCTCAGCAGCTGCCAGAGTTGCATTATCAAGGACAGCAGAAACCATATTAATCCAGTAGAGTGCTACAGACGGCACTTTTATAAAATATTCGAATATTATGGGTTTGAAGCCTTCGCCAAGTAATACGAGCGCCGCAATAAACACATAAACTTTCACAGCCCTCATTACAACATCCTTTACAGTCTCGTTATACTCTGCCGCTTCCATTTCATGGTCTTTTGAATCAGCCTTTCCAAGGAAGAATATCCCGAGAAGACCGTACACAAGGATACCAGGAAAGATGTAAACGCCTAACAGTTTCAGCAGATAATCGAACCCGGCATAATAAGGCGCACCTGAAAGTTTTGAGATAGCAATTGTTGACAGGGGTTCCCCTAGAGGAGTAAGTGCAGCGCCAAGCCCGATTGAGAAGCAGGCAATAACTGTGAGATCAATCTTGGACTTTCGTGAGAGAGGCATTGCATTAACTACCTCAACGAGAATTATTGCCGCAAGAATGGCTGACATCACACTGGAAGATAAGCCAAGCACAACAATCAAAAGAAAAGCCATAGCCTTGACAGAAAGCATATCGGTTAATTTTCTGATTGCTTTATGGATTGGAGAATGCCATTTATAGATAATCAAACCGACAATCAGCACTATCTGGAATATTCCTATTGGAATGCCAAATATATCTCCAACATGCAGCGGAGCAGTCACTGCCTCTTCGATTATTTCCATTCTCCAGCCTGTTTCTGTACCTGGAATCTTAGCAAAACCTGAAAGTGTCATTGCCGTTACTCCGCAGATAAACAGGAATACTTCCAGATTTTCTTCAATAACATGTATTTTAAAAGGTCCAATCAATACGGTGAGGAATATTACAAGAAATCCAATTAAAACTCCTAAATCAAGAGCCATTTTTTTCCTCCTTTAACTATTACTCTAGGTCATAAAGGGCCTGAGAAAGTAACTTACTGTATAACAGTATAAAATTCTCGAATGGTTGGGCCTTATGAAGACCTGTTTTATAAAATATAGTCCTATAATATATTAATTTATCATTAATAGTCCTTGAAAGTTAATTCGATCATAAAATTCACATAGAGTTTTTATCCTCAAATATTAACAGTAACTCCTTCTCTACATTCAGTAAATCGGACTCTTTTACCAAGGCACATAGTATTGTTTATTATGGATAAGAAAAGCAAATTCTAAACTTGAAAAGAGGGTCATTAAAAATGCGAGTACTTTTAGAAAAAA
>DUGS01000197.1:0-552 GCA_013331265.1 Methanosarcina sp. | reverse complement strand
AGTACTTTTAGAAAAAAATATAATGAATTCAGAGGCCGATAAAGAAATCAACAATTACAAAATAAGGACTAAAACTTGATACTAATAAAACTTGATACTAATCTGATTATAATCTGAAAAATTTGTAGTCAATTATTAATTTTTAGAGAAGCTGTACTAAAATTAGTTCCAAAATCCTGTGACTTTTTATTTTATCACCGGATTCTGAAACTATTTAGTATGTCTAATGGGCATATTTTGAACTTAGATCTTAAGCACAAAAATGATGACGAAATAGATAGCCATCGAGATAAGTCCCATAGGTACTCCAAGCCTTGCCCATTCTTTACTGTTAATACCAAGTTTTCCTGCAGAGATAATGTTCGGGATATTTCCTGGGATCAGCATCCCACCTGCAATTAAGAGACCCATAAGTATACTCTTAATCTGGATTTCGCTAAGAGCAGGTCCGATCTCAGCAGCTGCAAGGGTAGCATTGTCAAGGATAGCCGAAACCATGTTTACCCAGTAAAGAATTCCTGAAGGAATGTGGATGAAGTATTCAAGTATAAG
>DUGS01000050.1:14192-14355 GCA_013331265.1 Methanosarcina sp. | reverse complement strand
TTTCCTGGCTATATCCATGCCCTGCCCTGTCTGCCTTGGAGCTCTTGCAGTATCCTGTATGCTGCTCTCAGAAAGCCTCAACTTTTCCGGGCTAAAAATAGGGCTTTTTGTAGGGATTGCCTTTTTCACAGCGGTGGTAGCTTCTTCTTTTCTTTTCAGGTTT
>DUGS01000050.1:13748-13999 GCA_013331265.1 Methanosarcina sp. | reverse complement strand
CTTCTTCTTTTCTTTTCAGGTTTGCGAAGACCCATATGGGAAAGACTCCCGAAACTATGGGAAGCGCCATGATGCTTCTTGGGATCTATTATCTTTTAGGGGCTCTTCTAATCCCGGCATACATGCAAACAAAACAGATGAACCTTGTTTCTACAGGTGGAGGAGAGACAGGAATCTTGCCTCTGATGGCTTTTGGGGTCATTGTCCTTGCAGGCTTTTTCATGGACCGCATAAGGAGGCATGACCTGTGA
>DUGS01000050.1:6499-13613 GCA_013331265.1 Methanosarcina sp. | reverse complement strand
CGCATAAGGAGGCATGACCTGTGAGCATGATGGATTTATTATCTAATATGATGAATGTCTTCTCAACTGCTTTGCTGATCCCGGTGATGTTTCTCCTCACTCTCCTTGTGTTTCTGTCCCTGATTCAACTGGGAGAATTCCTCTCCGAATACTCAAAGAGGCACAGGGACTGGGATAATCTTGAAACTAACTGCAAAAAACTCGAGAATGACCTAAGGAGCTCGGATTTTATGGAAGCTTCCAGGGCTCTTGAGAATATAAAACAAAATTACATGGTAACTTCCTTTGCAAGAGATGCTTCCAAATATTTGAAAGAGCGGCATCTCCCAGCAATTGAGAGGCTTTCGCAGGAATATGAAATCCAGATGGCAAAACGCCTTGAACACACAAAGATAACATCAACTGTCGGTCCTATGCTGGGGCTTATGGGGACTCTGATCCCATTAGGCCCTGCTCTTATAGGACTTTCGTCAGGAGACCTTGAAACCCTTGCACAGAACCTGATGATCGCATTTGCAACAACTGTTGTAGGACTTTTTGCGGCCGGAATAGGCTACGTGCTTACGCAGGTTAGACGGCGCTGGTACTGGGAAGACATGTCCGATATTGATTATATTCTGGACACAATTGAGGAAAAGAGCTGAGGCCTGGTATCTTTCAATAAGGAGGAATAAATCATGCGGAAAACCAGAAGGTACAGGCGCACAGGGCTTTTACATGATGAGGATGAGCAAAGCCCGATGGCCAATGTCGCCAATGTTTTTGATGTTGCAATGGTCTTTTCTGTGGCTTTACTCGTAGCCCTCGTGATGTCCTATCATCTCCCTGAACTTCTAAGCTCTAATGAGGATATTACAATTGTAAAAAATCCTGGAGCTGATGATATGAAGATAATCATCAAAGAAGAAGGAAAACCCATAGAAGTCCTTAATATGACCGATAACATCGGTGGAGGCACAGGGGAAGCTCTCGGGACAGCTTATAAGCTGGCTGACGGCAGGGTGGTTTACGTGCCTGAAGGTTCTGAGGGAAATAGTACGTCCGCTTCAACTGATTCATCAGATTCCGTTTAATTTTTTTCCCCAATTTACACAAATGTGAAATGCGGCGTGAAATAATAACGCTTTATTTTTTTCTTTTTATCTGAATCTGGATCTAAATCCTAATTTTCCTGAATTTTGCTTATTCTTTATCCTTTTTTGAGTTAAGTCTCTTACTCACTCTTAATTTCATAAAACTCCTATAATATTGTTTTTTACCCTAAAAGCTAATAATTGTGAGCCGAAAACCTCTTTTTATATATTCTTCCCCCATGATCCGAATGTAAAATCTCTCAAAACAGAATCGGCTGCTCATTTTTTGGAGGAAGTTCTGAGGTCGACTTGAATGTCAGACTCGAAAAACCCTTGCAGGCTCGAGAAACCCCTAATCTCATTCCCTAAACTTGACGGCTGTTTCTGTGCAAGTTCCGAAACGAGGCTACTTTAAAATTAAAATTATATTGTGAGCTCGACACCCCTGACCATTTTTTCCTCCGGGATGCTCGTGGTTCGTGGTATATCGTATGGAGATAACATGTTGAATAAATCTATAATTAGTTCTCTCTTCGTTCTATTATTGTTCACATCGTTAACGACTGCCGGATCGGCAGGTTCTAATCTGGTTTTTATTCTTGGAACCGATGAGAATTATCAGTCGCTTCAGAACACAAATAGTTCGGTTGATATCAAGATCTATAGCGATGAAGATATTCCCGACCTGTCGGATGCAGGTGTTGTGTTCCTCTCCTCACTGAATGAAAGCACTATTTTGAACCTGAACCAAAATTCCAGTGCAGTCGTCTGCGGATACAACGTGTCGAATTCTTCACTTATAAACACAGAAGATAACAATCTTTCAAAGTACTGGGTGTATGGTGGAGATTCAAACATTGCTAACATGATAAATTACATGGACTATCATTTTCTGGGGAATTCTGCCAGTTCCTATGATCTGCCAGTTCCCCCTGAAGACCGAATTAACATTACTGTCATAACCGGAAGCAGTGGGGTAAAAGCAGGTTTAATTTCGGCAAATGATGACCCTCTGACAAGCAAATATGCCAGGGTTAATGTTGTCACCTCAGTCAATGAGATGCCAGCAAGTCTGGTTACAGAAGACATCATTATGCTTGAAATGCTGAGTTCCGACTGGATCTCATCTGCAACGGAACTTTCCACACAGGCCATGGAACAAAACAATGCCACTGTGTTAACTTTGCATACCAGTTTACTGGATGGTTTTGGTAATGTAAATAACTCGTCTGTGGAGTATTCCACTATTGGAAAATACTGGCAGTATAAAGGCGATGAAAATATGCGCCGCCTTGTCATGTTCCTTGCAGCTACATACAAAGACGCCCCTCTGGAAGTGCTCGGTCCTGTAGCCAGTACCCTATACGGGTTTTATCATCCGGATGCTCCGGAAATATTCCAGACTACTGAAGACTATCTGGAGTGGTATAACTCGACTGGCAAGTATAACCCCGATAACATTACAGTGGGGATACTCGAATATCAGGTCCCTACGGATGCACTGACATCCAGAGTTGAAGATTCCCTCATCCGTGAAATAGAATCCAGGGGATGTAATGCGATGTTTGCCTCCTTTAATGTTGCTGATAATAATTCTACAACATATTTCATGCCTGAAGGAACTCCTGTTGTAGATGCCGTTATTTCACTGAGGAGCTATTCACTTGGACAGGAAAACAAGCCTATTACCCCGGAAATGGCAATTGAATTCCTGAAAGAGCTTAATGTGCCTGTGTTGCATGGTATTAACTGTTATTATGACACTGAAGGTTCTACCTATAAGGGGTCAAAGGAAGACTGGGAAAATACCAGTATAGGCCTTTCTCCAGATGACATTGCCCGCAATGTCGTCCTGCAAGAGTTTGATGGTATAATTGAGCCAACCATTTTAAGCTGGAAGAATAAAGACGAAAACGGGGTTTCATATAATTCAGATCCCATCGAAGAGCATGTTGAGTGGCTGGTTTCCCGCAGTATCAATCGTGCAAAGCTTGGTGAAATTCCAAATTCCGAAAAGAAAGTTGCAGTCCTTTATTACAACCATGGAGGGGGCAAAAACAACTTTGCTGCAATTTATCTGGATGTTCCTGAAAGTCTCAGTAATTTTGTTGAAGCTATGAACGCCTCCGGATATAATACAGGTACTGAACCTATCCCAAACGAGACCGAACTTCTGGACCTGATGGTCCTTCAGGGCAGGAATGTAGGCACCTGGGCGCCCGGAGAACTTGAAAATATGGTTGCTACCGGGAAAGTAGTGTTATGGCCTGTTGACGAATACATGAAATGGTTCAGCACTCTCTCTGCTGAGAACCAGAAAGAAATTACTGATCAGTGGGGTCCGGCTCCCGGAGATATAATGGTTTATGAAAACGAATCTGGAAGCTATTTCGTGATCCCGCGCATAGAGTTTGGAAATGTGATCCTTGGTCCGCAGCCGACCCGCGGATGGGAGCAGAATGAAAAGGCTATGTACCATAATGGTTCACTTGCTCCACATCACCAGTACCTTGCGTATTATCTGTGGCTCCAGCATGAATACGGAGCTGATGCTATAGTTCATTTCGGAACACACGGCACGCAGGAATGGCTTCCGGGAAAAGATGTAGCATTATCCAGATACGACTGGCCTTCAGTGATGGTAGGCGATGTGCCGGTAATTTATCCGTATATAATGGACGATGTGGGCGAAGGAATACAGGTACAAAGGCGCGGTAATGCACTTATTGTAGACCATTTGACCTCTCCCATAATCGAAGCGGGATTGTATGGAGGTTATCAGAACATATCTGATTACATTACCCGGTACAATGACGTGAGCATTTCTGAAGATGTAAAAACCGAATACAGGAATCTGATAATTCAGGAATATGCTGAACTTGACATGGTAGATGCCCTTGGTATGGGATCAGAATCTTTAAACAATACTACTGAAGTCGAATTCGATTTATTCCTCGAAGATTCTCTTGAACCTTATCTGGTTTCACTGGAAACGGCAAGTATGCCCTATGGCATGCATGTACTTGGCGAACAACCTCCAGATGAACAAACAATAGGTATGATACGTTTAATGCTCGGAGATGATTACATTGATGCTGTTGAGTCAATAGCTAACTCTGCAAACGTCTCTACGAATCTATCTACAAACGTCTCTACAAACGTATTTACAAACACATCTACAAATACAAATGTATCCACTCAGCTGTTGGAAAAAGTTCTCCTGAATAACACATCTATAACCGATGCCCAGAACCAGATTCTTGGAACAACTAATTCGAATGTAACAGAGTATCTTGAACAGGGTGCTGTATACTACCAGAATATTCTGGGCTGTGATCAGGAAATTCCAAACATACTGCGTGCGTTAAATGGTGAATACATCGAACCTGACAGTGGAAACGATCCAATCAACAGTCCTGAATCTTTACCAACGGGTATCGATTTCTATTCAATTGATTCACGCACATTACCAGGAGAGGCCGAGTGGCTTGCTGGTATGAAAATCGCTAATCAAACACTTGAGTTATATAAAGGAGCCAATGTCGGAGCATACCCGGAAACCATAGGGTTTGTGGCTTTCTCAACAGAACTCATCCGCAACAGCGGAGTTACTGAGGCAGAAGTATTGTATTTGCTTGGTGTTAAACCTGCATGGGATTCAAAAGGCAGAATTGATTTAGAAGGATTCAGCGTAATCCCGGAAAGTGAACTTGGAAGACCCAGAATTGATATTCTGTATACGGCATCCGGGTTGTACAGGGATATGTATCCGGAAAAGCTGGAGATGATAGATTATGCTGTAAGGCTTGCAGCCAATGAATCAAACTCCACATATCCCAACTATGTGAAGCAGCATTCTGATACAATATACCAGCAGCTAATTGCTCAGAACTATACGGAAGAAGAAGCAAAGTTGCTTTCTGAGTCAAGGGTTGTTAGCCGCCAGTCCGGGGTTTATGGGACTGGACTTGAGGCTTCAATTGTCGCAAGCGATACCTGGGATGATGAATCAAAACTTGCCGAACTCTACATGGACAACCTGGACAATTTCTATGGAGTGGATATCTGGGATAAATCGAATACTGATGTATTTAAGTCGATCCTTGGAACTGTAGACGTTGCCGTTAAGTCAGATTCCAGTAACCTTATGGGCCTTGTGGACAACGATGATTTTGTATCGTGGTATGGAGGGCTTGCACTTGCAGTAAGGGATGTGTCAGGGGAGACTCCTGAATTGTACATTAACAACTTCGTTGACCCGAATAACCTGTTAGCTGAAGAGTTAAGTACGGTGCTGAGCCGGGAACTGACCACCCGCTACTTTAATTCCAACTGGATCGAGGGAATGATGGACAGCGGATACGCCGGAGCTCAGGAAATGGACAGGTTTACGGAATTCCTCTATATGTGGGAAGTAACAACTCCTGATATTGTTTCGGATGCAGCATGGGATAGAGTCTATGAAACGTATGTTCTGGATTCACAAAACCTCGGTCTGGATGAATTCTTTGATGAAAATGCCTATTCCTATCAGTCCATGACCGCACAGTTGCTTGAAACCTCGAGAAAAGGCTCCTGGGATGCTTCTGACGAGGTCGTCCAGAATCTGGTTAAAGAATATGCGGAGTCTGTGGTTAAAGATGGTGTTACATGCTGCCATCACACCTGTGGAAATGCCCTGCTTGATGAATATGTCCAGGGTGTAATGTCCGTTCCTGGTGTTGTTGACCAGGCAACTGCAGACGAATATAAGAGACTGATGCAGGAAGCAACTGAATCTCCCCAGCAGCAGTCCAGTGAGAGCAGTAGCAGCCACAGCAGTAAAGGTCACCAGACAAGTGTTGCCGAAAAACTCAACCAGACTTCTAAAGCAAACACTGAAGAACAGGCCAGCAACCAGACTGTTCAGAATTCCGATGCCGGTTATGGAACAAATTCTCCAGAACCTGCCCCAGAGGTCCGCCAATCTGCAGATCCCAATTACGTGGAAGGCTATGAGATGCAGAAAGAAGACCCTGTAGAGGAAGAAGAAAGTGGAGGAATGTCCTTCTCAGGTTCTGATATCGTCGGAATTCTCTTCGTGGTAGCAGCAGTGGGCGGAATCTATCTTGGATTCAGAAAAAAGAAGTTTTAAATTCCCAGTTAAATGCGGCGTAAAATAATAACGCCATATTTTTTTGGGATAAGGCGAAAAAATTATACATTTGCGTATCTCTGCGGAATATTGGTTTCTTGATCTTTTTTTCTACATATTTTAAACCTTATCCCGCATATTTTCTTTATTTGGGGCGCGGCATGGGAGACATAACAACTGCTTTTTCCAGGCAAATGCCGCTTTTTTTCTGGGGATGTCAGGGATGAGGCTTCTTGACTATATTGTCGAGCACATCCATATGGATACCCTTTCTGATGGGAATGCTCTTCCCTTAAGTGAAAAACACAATCTTCGGAAAACTGGCCTGCTGACGGCAATGGGAATTGCCATGCACAATTTCCCTGAAGGGATGGCTGTGCTAGCTGCGTCCCTCAATTCACCTTATATGGGGTTTTCGGTTGCAGTGGCCATAGCAATCCATAATATCCCTGAAGGGGTCGCAGTTTCGATCCCCATATACTATGCAACTGGTAGCCGGAAAAAAGCCTTTGCTTATTCTTTCTTTGCAGGGCTCACTGAACCTCTGGGAGCGGGGATAGGATATCTTCTTCTTTATCCAGTTCCTAACCCAGGAAACGCTCTTCCTTATGCTTGCTGCGGTCGGCGGAGTCATGGTTTTTATCTGTTTTGATGAACTGTTGCCAATCTCCATAAAATATGGAAACGAGCATCTTACTTTTTTGGGAGTATTTTCGGGAATGTTTGTTATCTCCCTGAGCCTCTATCTTATGTATTAAGATTTTTGAGACATTTTACCTGAATAGCTAACAATTCTAACCCAAAAACCGTATTTTATGTATTTTATCCCTAATTCTCCAATGCTTGATCACTCAAACAGCATCGGCTGCTCATTTGTTTCAGAAGTTTATTGTTTTGAATTAAGAAT
>DUGS01000050.1:2941-6334 GCA_013331265.1 Methanosarcina sp. | reverse complement strand
AATCAGAACTGAGAGCTTTTAATAAAACTTTTTAAATTTTAAGAGAGTTTCTTTACAAGTTCCTAACATTAGCAAACTTTTGAACTGAAATAGCTGATGAGCCAGAAGTTCTGGATATTTTCTTTTGGACACTCAGTTTTCTTCCGGACACTCAGTTTTCTTCCGGGTACTCAGGGCTCATAATACCTTTTGAGGGAATAAAAAATGCAAGAAAAATTTATAATGATACTGGTTTTTGTTATGTTCCTGTTGGCATTGTTATCAAATATTCTGTTCTGGTTGAAGTTGCCCCGGATTCAAAGAGCTGAGGAATTTTAAAATTTAGATTTAAGAACCGGCGCAAAAAACAAGTGCCATACTTTTTTTCGGGTTAAAAATATCACTTTTTAAAAAATCGGCTTATTTTTGACAAGCTCTCATGTATCTTGTTTTACTTTTCAAGTGTGTTACTCCTGTATACACAGGCATGTATCCATATTCAAACTTGAGAGTGAGAGTAAGAAAAATGAGAGGTTATAATGATAGTTCTATTCCAATCATCCAATCATTCATCAAGTTTTTCAAAAAGCTCTGGATAATCTTTTTTTAATTCTATAAGTAACTTTTTTGGAATCAGGTTTTCAGAGCCCTTATCGTTTATTTTCCGAGCTGGAACCCCTGCAATCCCGATATTTGGTTCTGTAAATGACCTGTTTACAACTGAATTAGCTCCTATAGCTATTCCATCCGCGATTTTTATATCTCCAAATATTTTTGCTCCAGGACCTATGTAAACATTATTTCCTATTTTTGGCGTCAAGTCTTCATATCCTGCCCCAGCTTTGGTTCCGATGACCGTACATACATGTATCCTGCAGTTCTCACCTACTCTTGCATTTCCGTTGACAACAATCGTACCTGGATGACTTATGGATAGTCCTGGACCAAAAACATTTGGCTCAATTTGAAAACCAAGGAATACGCTTAGCAGGCGAAACTTTGAATATAGATAATAATAGTAGGGGCGGTAAAAAATAGAATTTTTGCAATTTTTATAGTACTCAACCTTTCTTAATGATCTTTGAAATACCCATACTTCATCAAAAAATAACCCCGGCTTTTTTCTTTTTTTGCCTAAAGCAATTCTATCTGCTTCTAAATAATACTTATATTCCCGTTTTGACTTTATCATAGATTATATTCTTAAGTTATAGAATTTTAATTTTCTTATTTTGGGTTGGAGGTGCCAGCGAGAAGTCTCCTTCCCCGGAGTAAAGCAACAGGCAGGGTATGAGGGCGCAGCTTTGTACAATAACTAATATAACTTCATTTACTTGATTTTTCAAAACTTGACGGCTTTTTCAAATAAGTTCCTAAATGAGGTTACTTTAAAATTATGTCGCAAGCCTGATATCTCGGTGCTCCTCTTTGTGGTGATCGCAGCTGGCGGAATTTATATGGTATTCAGGAAAAAAATTTTTAAACCTCCAGTGGGATGTGGCGTAACTAAATCGTTGTATTTTTCTCTTTTTATCTGTATCTAACTCTAATTTTTTATGAACTCCGTTTATTTTTGTTTTTTTTTGAATTAAAGTATATTTATCCTTTTAAATTATATAAAAACGCTTTAAAATTGCTTTTTTATTTAAATAACTAACAATTCTTGTCTAAAAACCGTTTTTATGTGTTTTATATCCCTTATTCTCTAATGTTTATTCTCGAAAACAGCATCGTCTGCCTGCTTGCTTTGGAAGTTTATTGTTTTGAATTAAGGGTCAAAACTGAGAGGGTTTAATTAAATTTTTAAACTTTAAGAGCGTTTCTTTACAAGTTCCTAACATTAGCAAACTTTTGAACTGAAATATTCTGATGAGCCAGAAATTCTGGATGTTTTCTTTCGGGTACTCAGTTTTCTTCCTGGTACTCAGGGCTCATAATACCTTTCGAGGGAATAAAATATGCAAGAAAAATTTATAATGATACTGGTTTTTGTTATGTTTCTGTTGGCATCGTTATCAAATATTCTGTTCTGGTTGAAGTTGCCCAGGATTCAAAGAGCTGAGGAATTTTAATATTTAAAGGCAGTGTGTCTAATTCTCTGTAAAATATCAAATTTTTCAAACTATTGGAGAATGAATTCCACATCATGATAATTTAATTTTTAAAATGTATCCCAAAATTTAGCCTTGAATTTACAGCAAATTCGCGGCATTGCCAACTTTTATATCCATAACATTGTTCTCATTCAGAGCATAGAAAAGCGTTAGCATTTGTTTTCATTCTCTCTGTATTTTTTAGTACTTTTGTATCCTCTTCAAATTGTTTGGGAAAAATACGTTTTATATATTGCAGAAAAATTAATAATTAGGTCGTCCCTTGCTACATAGTTGATATTTTTATATTAGAGTTCTCAAGCACAGTTATTGAGCTCTTGTTTAGCACAGTTATTGAGCTCTTGTTTATTCCTAAACTCCGGCAGGTTCAATCCTTTCGTGGCGGGTGAAATATGCAAAAATATTTTCTCTTTTTAGAATGAGACCTGATACTTGCTTACATATATCTACTGAATAAATATTAATACTGTAATACCCCTATCCCCAAACTATACTGTTGTACATATTTGTATTTTATTACGAGATACAAATCGCAAAATCGTTTTGGATAGGAAAGTGATTATTTAATGGATAACTTCTTTCAAAAAATAACGATAAGAAAAATGATACTCATTTATATTAGTGCATTTATCTTGACATTTATAATCTTACAAATACCTTTTTTCAATAGTATTTATTTAAAGGATACATACTTTGGAGAAATTATTCTAAATCTGTTAATCCTCACCTGGTTTTATATTAAATTCTCAAAAGAAAATACGGCAATAAAAAGCAAAGTAATCAATTCTATAAAAAGGCTAAATTATAAGAAAATACTCCATTTATATACTTTAAATCTTGGTATTTATATTGGAGTGGGTCTTTGCCTATTTATCGGGGACGAACCTTTATCGAAAGGTCCTTCTGGTATATTTATTCTTTTTGGAATAACTTTAGCACCTATCATTGAAGAATTAGTATTTAGAGGTGTGGTAATGAACAGATTAAAAATTAAATTTGGTATTATTCCAGCGATTTTTGTTTCTGCAATAGTGTTTGGAATAGTACATTTTGATTTAAACGTACTGGGAAGGTTATTTTTTGGAGTACTAAGCGCAATATTATATTTTGAAACTAAAAATATTATAAACTGTATCATTCTCCACATACTAAATAATGCAAGTATATTTGTATTTCTTATTTTATCTCAATATACTAACTTTTCAATAAATACTGATAGTGAATTTAAAACAGGTATACTGGTACTCATAATTTTTAGTTGTTTTATTTCATCAATTATATTTAACGTTGTATATATAAA
>DUGS01000050.1:350-2687 GCA_013331265.1 Methanosarcina sp. | reverse complement strand
GTGAGTTAAGGGTGGTTCAAAAACCGGCGCAAAATAATATGTGCCATATGTTTTCTTTTTTCGGGTTAATAATCTCACTTTTTTAGAAAATCGGCTATTCTTATTTTTTACCCTAATTCAGGACCAATTTTGCTCATTTTTCTCAAAAACGCAATCTTCTCCCTTTTACCCAAATGGCTAATAATTGTAAGCCAAAAACCGCATTTTATGTATTTTATTCCCTAATGCTCCGAGCATTCAAAATATCATACAGAATAGGCTGCTCATTTGTTCGAGGAAGTTCTGGGTTTAAATTTATAGCCAGAAACAAGAGCTTCCAATTTCCTCCTCAAAACTAGACGGCTGTTTTTGTGTAAATTCCTGAAATTCGCAAACTTCTTTAATAAAATCATCTGATGAGCCGGGGATCTTGATTATTTTTTTCCGTTGTGTCCCAGGGTTCATTAACGCCTTGTGGGGATAAGATGCATACGGCACAAAGTAGATTACTGGTTTTATGTGCGGTGGTACTTCTACTGCTGACACAGAACGTATCGGCTGATGGAAATCAGGTAAACATTACTTTTATCTGTTATGATGGAAGCGCCCTTGCTGCGGCAGAGGAGTCCAATCCATACAATGCAAGTATAAATATAACGTACATTTCAGGGTATTCCAATTTTACTGATGTCACCTTTGAAGATCAGGATGTGATATTTACCTACATGCTCTGGAATCAGTTCCAGTATATAGGTGACGACCTTGAAAGGGCCCATGAAAATGGAACTGCACTCATAGACATTACCTCTATGATGGACCCGACATATATCAACACTTCAACTTATGGTAAGATCTTTGCCGGGTCCAAACCATACAATTCTACCGAAGAGAAATTCTTCTACAATATGGGTTCCAGAGGAGTCCTGAAAAAAAATGCTGAAAACTTCCTTATTTATCTCGCAAAAACGTATGGAGATAAACCCGAGCTTACGAACAGCTGGATTTACGAGGACCCGATAGAGTTCCCCGAAGCCGGGCTTTACCATCCTGACGCCCGCTCTTCTACAAACGAATCTCAGCCCGACTGGTTTGAAAATACCACTGATTACCTTGAATGGTACTCTAACTCGACTAACTTAACTAACTCAAACGAATCAAGACATATTTATGATAAGAGTAAGCCCACTATCGGGATATGGTTCCATGCTTCCGATTATACGGGCGATAACCTTGAAGTCATAGATGCTCTCATCCGCGATCTGGAAGGAAAGGGCTGCAACGTAATTGCAGGTTTTGATACCTTCAATGATATACACAGGTTTTACTTTGACGAAAATGGAGGACCTCTTGTCCAGTGTGTAATTTCTCTTAAGAGCTTCCGTTTGAATTACGAAGACCCTGATAAAGGTGTACAGGAGCTTGAAGACCTTGACGTTCCTGTTCTTACCGGACTGGTCGTTACAAATCCTGCTAATTCTACTGACATAGCTGACGGTAATAGAGGCATCCCCAGCAGCGAAGTTGTGTACAAGACACTGCTTCCGAGTATTGACGGGATTTTCGAGTATATTGTAATAGGAATAGATAATTATGATTCCGAAACCGGTGAAAGCAGCTATGTACCTCTGCCCTCTCAGGTTGATTGGATGTCAAACAGGTCAATCAACTGGGCAGAGCTGAAGTTAAAGGATAACGAGGATAAGAAAGTCGCTGTCATCTATTACAATTATCCTTCAGGAAAGGACAATATAGCGGCAAATTACCTTAACACCACCCAGAGTATGCTTGATCTTCTCAATGCAATGAATAAAAGCGGGTATGAAGTCTCCGGAATTCCTGACAACAGCAGTGCCCTCCTTGAAATGCTCCAGGATCAGGGTATAAACGTCGGTTCCTGGGCTCCCGGGGTACTGAATCAAATGGTCGAAAACAGGACTGAATGGGGAGTCCACCTCATACCCATGGAGACTTACAGAGGATGGTTTGAGTCTGAAATTCCGGAAAACCTGAGGGCCAATGTAACAGCTGAATGGGGAGAGCCCTGGTCTGAAGACCTGCCTCAGGATAAGAGTGTCATGATCTATGAGAACGAGACCGGAAAATACATTGTAATTCCCACAGTGCGTTTCGGGGATGTCTGGCTCATGCCTCAGCCTGCCAGGGGGACAGGGCAAAACAACGATACCCTTTACCACAGCAATGTTGTGCCGCCCACACACCAGTACATAGCTTTCTACCTCTGGCTGAACCACGAGTGGCAGCCTGATGCAGTTATTCACATGGGCACCCACGGTACGCATGAATGGCTTCCTGGTTCTACTTACGGTATGAACCGGACTTCAGAGTGGTCTCCACTGC
>DUGS01000050.1:0-211 GCA_013331265.1 Methanosarcina sp. | reverse complement strand
CCACGGTACGCATGAATGGCTTCCGGGTTCTACTTACGGCATGAACAGGACTTCTGACTGGTCTCCTCTGCTGCTTCAGGATCTGCCAAACATCTATCCATATATTGTTGCCAATGTGGGAGAAGGAATAACTGCTGAGTACAGGGGAAATGCCCTGATTATTGACCACCTGACTCCTACTCTTGAAAGGAGCGGGCTTTACGGAGGCTTA
>DUGS01000140.1:14669-16458 GCA_013331265.1 Methanosarcina sp. | reverse complement strand
GAAATTTGCCACTGGGAGCTTGATCTCAGGAACGGACTCCTTCTCTGTTATCGCAGTCTGATTAACCCACGTTTTGTTCATATTGCCATTGGTGTCCACAGTGCGAGTACCGATGGTATAACTTGTCTCAGGTTGGAGGCCTGTGGCGTTGAAGTATTCTACAGAGGTGCTGGTCTGGTAGGCACCATTCAAATAAATTACAGTGTGGTCGAAATCAGCGTCTTTGGGGTTCTGCCATGTCCATTCAATCCAGGTAGTACCTTTAGTAGATTGGAGGTTGGTTATTGCGGAAGGCGGTAAATTATCAGGCGTTTGCGCGGTATATGAAGCAGAATTATCCGAGGCGACATTGCCTGCTCCATCCATAGCAGATACACTTACAGAATGAGTACCTTCAAGTGCAACAATATTTCCTTCCCAGACATTCCCACCTTTGTTTGTAAGAGCAACTCCAGAGGCTTTAACTGAACTAACTCCAACGTTATCAGTTACATCTACAGCCACAACAATAGAATCACCGGTATTAGGTGTACTGTCACTTAAGCTGACCGAGTTAATGACAGGAGCTTCGTCATCGACAGGAGCTTCGTCATCTAATACACGTATATTACCTGTGATCACAACAGGAATTATTCGACTGCCATTGTCATCATCTATCCTTGTTTTCGGTATCTTCAGATCAGTAGTACCCGCCTTTTTTCCGGTTACTGTAATGGTCCCTAGCAAAACGTTGGTGTCACCAGGATTAACTTTTTTAAGCGCATCTAAAGCTTTTATCCAAACCGAACTCGAAGGAATTGTAGAACTCTCTGGTATCAGATTCCAGCTAGGGAATGAAACCGCAGTGATTTCTGCAATTTCCGGATCTGAAATAGAAACTGTAAGGTTGAAACCTGAAAGCCCATCAGGAACCTTGTCCATCATAATCTTGATATCCTGGGAAGAACCCGGAGACACCTCAGCTATTTGGGGGTCAAATGAAACGACATTTTCTGCCGATGCACATGATATCCCGAGTCCGAAAAATGCTACAAGAAGTATTAAAACTCTATATAACTTAGTCATGTTTTCCAATTCTCCTTAAAAAATGCCCTAAAGTTTTAAGGCATCATCATTTACCATCCTGCCGTGATATTCTATGAAACCAAATTTCCTTTCCAACACAACCTTTGTATCTCACCACTTTTGCGAATCATACTAACAGTATATATATAAAAAACATGTATACTTTTAATAAAATATTTATCAAATTTTAGTGACAACACCAATAGATAAACTTTTCGTTTTTTATTAAAATAATTATAAAAATCGGAGTTAAATTAAAAAGATAAAATAGAGTATTTATGATTCCAAAGGGCAGATGTAGTAATGGAATATACTGGGAATTATCATCAAATAATGAAAATGATTAAACTGCCTCTAATATTCGGAAACAAAAATCCCTGCCGAAAGACATAATAAATTAATCGACAGGCAATTCCTGAAGAATATGTCCCCCTAAAAACAGATATTGTGATGTTGAAACCTGAAATTTCGTCAGGAATTTCATCCATCACAATTCGGATATCCTGGGAAGGACCCGGATACACCTCAACTGTTTGAGGGCCAAAATTTTCTATATCCTTAAAGCATCTCCTTAAAGCATATCATAAAGCTTTACAACATCATCAAAATCAATTAACCTGTTTTTGTTATAATCAAAGGACTCTATTGGCACTTTTTCTTCTATCCACTCCATGTTATCATAGTAGGCCACAACATCATCGAAGTCCAGCATTCCGTTTCCATT
>DUGS01000140.1:14233-14498 GCA_013331265.1 Methanosarcina sp. | reverse complement strand
TTTCCATTGATATCCTCATAGAGGCCGTCCTTATCCAGATCTGTCGGTGGATTGGTATAGCCAGGGAAGACAGGAAGTACTGACTGAGTTGAAACGTTTATCGTGGATAGCTTTGTACTCGTACCGTATGCATTTGTTACTGTCAGGTTGACGGTGTAGTTTCCTGCTGTAGAGTAAGTATGCATCGGGTTCTGCTCGGATGAAGTAGCTCCGTCCCCAAATTTCCAGGTCCACCCGATTGCGTTCTTTGAGAGGTCTGTAAACT
>DUGS01000140.1:13743-14023 GCA_013331265.1 Methanosarcina sp. | reverse complement strand
GAGGTCTGTAAACTGAACTGAGAGGGGTGCGTAACCCTGTGTGACATTGCTTCTGAAATTAGCTTCAGGTGCGCCAGGGGTTGGAGGAGTTACAAGAGGCAGGTAGTCCGAGTATATGCTGTTTGTTATGGTGTATGCGGAATCGGAAATTCCATCCATGTCCTTATCTATTGCAGTATCGGAAAAGCCTGATCCGTCAGGTTTCCCCCAGTAATTCCCACCGATATAAGGGCCGCCAACAATATTTGTGCCCGCGGTTTTTGTAGTATTATATACGTTT
>DUGS01000140.1:13214-13542 GCA_013331265.1 Methanosarcina sp. | reverse complement strand
CGTCCCCGTTTTTGATGATCATCTCGGTATTGTTGAAGTAGTTGTTGTAAATGGAGTTCCTTTCACTGAGCTTGCAGACAAACATGCCGTGAACACTATTTGAAGTAACATTATTTCCTGAAAGTTTAATGTCGTCAGAAGAGCCTACATGGATGCCACGGCCGTCATTAGTAACTGTATTCCCGGAAATAGTACTGTTGCTGCAACTCCCGAGATATATCCCAAACACTCCATTATTCATGGCTGTGTTTTTCGAGATAGTACACCAGCTGGAACTCTCCATACGGATTCCATATGCGTTATCCGTAAGTTTGTTGTTCTCTATTAC
>DUGS01000140.1:0-13061 GCA_013331265.1 Methanosarcina sp. | reverse complement strand
CGTAAGTTTGTTGTTCTCTATTACGCATTTACTGCATTTGGACAGAAAAATTCCAGAACGGCCTGTTCCACTTGCTCCAATAGCTTTAATCCCGCTAACTTTAACATTACTTACTGACTGCAGTGAGAGCGCGTTGCTTGATGAGCTTTTAGCTTTAATTATCGTATCATCAGGGTTTCCGGACTCTGATCTGATTATAAGGTTACTTTTGTCTATGTTAAGATTTTCTGTATAGTTCCCGGATTTTATGGTTATTGTATCGCCTGAGTTTGCATTGTTTATGGCAGTCTGTATTGAATCTCCTGGCTCGACAATTATCTCAGCCGCCGATCCAACACCTGAAATTAATACGAAAATAAGAAAAATTTCTGATAAAATAACCAGTTTATTTTTAATTTCTAATCCCTCCGTCTATTCAAGAAAGTTAGGAATGAAACCCATATCAAGGGCGAAAATTGTATTATTAGTAATTCCAGAAAATAACACTCACATCTGATAGATGTATAGATGTAAAGCTGTGTATTACTCTGAATTTGTCTTATATTCAGAGTAAAATACCTTAATCAATCGCTTTACCTGGACTTGAATGTATATAACCAAATATAAATATATTGATTTAATCTATTTCTTTAATAATAAT
Organism: Methanosarcina sp.; assembly: GCA_013331265.1. Taxonomy (GTDB): domain Archaea; phylum Halobacteriota; class Methanosarcinia; order Methanosarcinales; family Methanosarcinaceae; genus Methanosarcina; species Methanosarcina sp10923u. Next base: position 12,421 of record DUGS01000140.1, on the reverse strand, counting down.
AAAAAACAGCATATAGATCAGTAAAGTAATAATTAAGGAGTAAAGCAATAATAAGTTTTTTAATATTTTTTAAATGTTATAAGACACTCATCCTTATTACATCGATTTTTTTCTCTCTGGTGTCTGAGGTTCAACAACTACCTTCAGACACCTTGTGTAGAGAGATGCATCTTTGATTTATGTGTCTTTGATCTCTTTTGTATACCCTTCTTAAAGCATATCATAAAGCTTTACAACGTCATCAAAATCAATCAGACCGTTTTTGTTATAATCAAAAGACTCAATTGGCACATTTTCTTCTATCCACTCCATGTTATCATAGTATGCCACCACATCATCGAAGTCCAGCATTCCGTTTCCATTCACGTCTTCATAGAGGCTATCCTTATCCGGGTCTGTCGGTGGATTAGTATAACCAGGGAAGACCTTTAAGACATTTATACTTCCTGAATCGGTAAAGGCCTTAATGCATACGTTCGTGTTTGGGGAATATTCATTTATGTCTTCCCAAATGCTTCCGTCTTCACTGACAAAACTCTCTCCCGGATTTGCCGTTGCTTTACTGCTGAAGCCTTCTAAAGGCATTTCTATAGCAACCGGGTAAATGCAGTTCGGTGTTGTGAACTTAAGGACTACGGAGAATTTTTGGCCTGCTTCAAGCTGAACTTCAGAACCTAAGGGGACGGTATGGTATCCCGCCGTTCCAATTGTTCCACTCTTTGAAAAAACCGGATTTTTTTGGCTTACAGGACCGGATTCGGGATCAATATAAACATAGATTTCATAATTACAGTTTGAGTCTGCTGCATAGAAACTGACAGCTTCGAGGGCTTCAGAAGTTTTTGCAGTAAAAATATTTGCACACCAGGCAGTGGGGTTATCGTATCCCGCGCTTTCGGTCCATCCTAGTGGGTCGTATTGATAGATATTTTTATAATTCTCAGTGGTTTCAGCCGTAAAGACTGCATTATTCGTTCCTATGTTTGAGTCATAATAGGAAACATAGAAATATCCACCGTCACCCCAATCTGAACCCCAGCTATTTTTTACTATAAATGCCCCATCTCCGGGAGGAATGCTGGAAAAGTTGTCCCTGGAGAATTTGTCATCCCAGCCCACAATGGACACAGCATGATCTGATGTTGAAGGCCCGTTATAGTAATGGCTGTATCTGTCAGGAGAATAATAGGCATCATCAAAGTATATTGAGGTAAATATGGCCCCGTACTGCATGATCGCAGATTTTATCTCGTTATTATCAAGAGAACTCTTTCTATCCGGAATAAAAAGTACATTCTGCACATGCTTCTGTACTGGTAAGTCTTGAGGAGACTCCAAACTATATATGGAGTAAGGGTCAGCTGTTTCGTCCACAGGTCCGCTCCAGCGGGCGAGGTATGCAGTTGACATGAATGTATTTCCGCCATCATTGGGATTGAGGTCAAACCCTTCAGGACATGCGGAAGAAAGAAGGTTTTTCATATTATTCTCAGAAAAGTCCCGGTTTTCTCCAGGCATCAGATACGATTCTAAAGACCCATATGTTGCAAATGTCCAGCAAACTCCTTCTTCACCCTGGTCTTTCACGGAAGTTACTTTGTTCAGGGCTCGAAGGTCATAGTAAGCTGGAGCAGATATCTTGGCTGTGGAAATCTTACTAAGATAGTTAAGGTCCACAGGTGCGGGTATAAAGCCTCTTTTATGTTCATTCACAGAAGCTTTAAATTGAACATAAATTTTACCTTCCTGGTATTCGACAAAGTCAGGATTTACCGGTGCAAGTACAGGTTCTGTTGCTTTGTTAGTTTCTGAAGATCCGGTGGCTGTCATCACTATTGATGAGCCCAAAGTAAGAAATAGAACCAAGAGTTCGATAAAGATAACAGCTTTCCTATTCATGTTTACATTATTTTTTGTGTTGATTTTTTTCTTCATGCCTGTCTCCTATCCTATATTCTTAGATAGCCCTATCTACATTTTAATTTGACAATGTTATATCATTATAAAAAAGAATGAATAAATTTCTTAAATCTTGATTACAATTTAAAGTAAGACTCGCAGATAAACATTTTTATTTGAGTACGATCGAGTATCAGGAGTGAACTACCCCTCCCTGCTTCATTCGGAAGCGAGGAAGGAGACTTCCCGCCTTAGAGTTAAATTGAATGAGTCTATCCCTTAAGAAAAAGAGAAGGATTCGCTATGTTTCAGCTTTTTTCACATCCCTGGTGAGGCCTAATTATTTTGCTAATTTCAAATTTACTCTTTAGTCTCAGTCCCCTTTCTTTTTTATTGAAAAGTGCGCCAGACAAATTAACGAGAAAATTTATATAATTTTTAATTGAAATTCCCATTTTGGAATTGAGATTTCCAGATTTATTCAACGTTTCACCTTTTTGAAGGCTTCAAATTGAATATTTGCATTATAAAAAACGTAAAGGTTATAGGGCTAAAAGTTTTTTCTATCTCTTCACCTTTATTCATGTATTATTATAATCTGTTGATGACCTTCGATCTGTGAAATTACGATCTGTGAAGTTAAATGGATAAAAATTATGACCGAACTTGAAAAAACAGTTACTCTCGGGCGAGGGGTTGTCCTTGCAATTCTTATGGTTATAGGCTCAGGACTGCTTGGCTTGCCCGGACTGGTAGCGGATACAGGGACAGTGCAGGAAGTGGTCTTCGGCTGGCTGCTGATCATCCTTGCTGTAATGCCTCTAATTCAGATATGTGCAGAGCTCGGGAAGAAATTCCCCTGTTCAGGGGGACTTTTCCATTATGCCCGCGAGGCTGTGGGAGAATGGGGAGGATATGCAGTAACTGCCCTCGTCTGCGGTTCCTTTATACTGGGAGAGCCAGCTGTTGCCCTTATTGGCGGAGAGTACCTGCAGCACCTCTTTGACCTGCCTGATTTCGGGGTACATTTGCTGGCTTTTCTCATTATCACAGCTATGACTCTTATTACGATTGCCGGGGTCAGGCTTGTTTCCTTTTTCAACTACGCAGCCATAGCCATACTGCTGTTCCTGATTGCTGCGCTAACCTTCTATAACTTCAATTTCTTTTCTTCAGGGCTTGTTTTTTCGATACAGGCTCTCATTGAGGGTTTATCCGGGACTGCAGGCATGAACCCAGGTATTTCTAATTTAGGAAATTCCAATCTTTATCCTGACCCTTATAATGTCTGGAAAATTTCTGCCCTGCTCTTCTGGGCTTTTCTGGGCTGGGAAAATATGTCCTTTGGTCTGGGAGAACTCCAGAATCCTGAAAAAAACGTTAAGAGGGTTTTCTGGCTCAGTTTCGGGATTACAATCTTCATTTACCTTATGCTTGCAATCACAAGTATAGGGGCGGACGCGAATGGAATTCCCCTTAGCGGAGCATCTGGACTGGTGGAACTGGTTAAGTTTACGCCTCCGGGAAATTTACTTATCTGGCTTATGGCGATAGTCATCGTTGCCAACGTGACCAGCTGGAACTTTGCTTCAAGCCGCCTTGTCTACGCATCAGGAAAAGAGAAAGTGTTACCAGCTTGCCTGGGAAAAATTTCAAAACGAGGACAGCCCATGGTAAGTATTTTGAGTATGTATGTTGTTTTTGTACTGGTTCTCCTGGGGACTTATGTGTTCAGGGTCCCGGTTTCTTCCCTCCTCATGCTCACAAACCAGAACTTCCTTTTCCTCTACGGTTTTATCCTGCTCTCCTACTGGAAGACCGAAACCGGATGGAGACGCTGGGTGTATTCAGGCCTTTCCTTCCTTTCCCTTTCCTTCCTTGTTTCGGGGTTCACATGGAAAATTCTCTACTCTGTTGCCCTTACGGGAATAGGGTACTATGAATTTGTTAGAAAGGCTGCAAAGCAGAAAGAAAAGGAAGAAAAAGCGGCTTACACGACTTATTCAGAACTTTAAACCCCCAATCTTTCTTATTCAGAACTGTAACCCAATCTTTAAATCACAAACCGTAAATTTATACTTACTCAAAAATTTCAGCCTTAGAATTTAGCCTTGTCTTACTTTAGCCTTGCCTTTATACTTAGCTTTTATCTCAGCCTTACTCTTTACTTGCAAATATATAAATAGCGCAAAATATATTTGAGGATAAATTTAGTGGACGTACCTAAGAGATTTAGTGGACGTACCTGAGAGGAAAAATGAGAAAATTAGAAAAAACAATCACCCTGAGGAGGGGATTGGGGCTTGCAATATGCATGCTTGTTGGGACAGGAATTCTGGCACTGCCCGGTCTTGCGCTCGATACCGGAAGTACCCATGAAGCAGTTCTTGGCTGGTTCCTTATTGCTCTTATTGCAATCCCTCTTATCCATATCTGTGCCCGCCTCGGCCTAAAATTCCCTTCAACTGCAGGGCTTGCCGGGTATGCTGAAGAAGCCGCAGGTCCCTGGGGAGGTTATGCAGTCTCATACCTTGTAGGCGGTTCTTTCTTTTTTGGGCTTCCTGCCGTTGCTCTTATTGGCAGCGAGTATATGAAGCAGCTTTTTAGTCTGTCCGACTCAGGTGTAGCTCTATTTGCAGTCCTTCTTGTTACATTGATGTTTATCTCAAACCTGGCAGGGATGAAAGCAATTTCCATGATTAACTATGCGGCTCTGGCTGTGCTCCTCCTGCTTACAGGGCTGCTTATTGTCTTCAACCTTGATTTCTTCGGTTCAGGGCTCGAGGTTGCCGGTGAAGCTCTCAGGGGCAGTGAAAACGTAGACCTGGGCAATGTCTGGAAGGTTTCCGCCCTTCTTTTCTGGGCATTTCTGGGCTGGGAGAACCTTTCTTTTTCCCTTGGGGAGATAAAAAAACCCGAAAAAAACGTACCTTTACTTTACTGGCTGAGTTTTGCCTTTGTAACATCTATCTATATCATCCTCGCCCTCATCAGTGCAGGAGCGAGCGCTTCAGGTGTCCCTCTTCAGGGAGCTGCCGGTCTTTCCAGCCTTGTCCTTTTTACGCCCGGAGGGAACTTGCTCATATGGCTTATGATAATAGTCATTGCAGCAAACGCCTGTTCCTGGAACTTTACTGCAAGCCGCCTTCTTTATGCTGGGAGCAGGACAGGAGCCTTTCCTGATGCATTTAGTAAACTTTCAAAGAGAAATATCCCTGCATCGAGCCTGGTGGGGCTGTATGTCCTGTCAGTTCTTCTTATCCTGGGAACTTACCTCTTCAAAATCCCTGTATCAGCCATGATTCTGCTCGTAAACCAGAACTATGTATTTCTCTATGCCTTTATCATTCTAGCCTACTGGAAAACAGAAACTGGCTGGCAGAAGTGGGTTTTTTCGGTTCTTGCATTCCTGTCTCTGAGTTTTCTGGTTTCAGGCTTTACGTGGAAAATCATTTACCCTGTATTTCTGATAGGGTTTGGATATTACAGGTTTATCGGAAAAAAGATTTCAGAAACAGGTACTCAGTCCGGAAAGGAACCTACGGTTCGGGAAGAGGCCCAGGAACTTTCCTGCCTTACGCGGCATTAAGGAATAATAGTGAGGGTCTGTCTTTAATAGTGAGGGTCTATCTTCAAAAAAGATTTCCATGGGAACTCTGGAAGATTATATAATTTTTAGAATATTCGCAAAAATTTACAAAAACTCTTCTATATTTAGTTACTGACGGAAAATTATAAATGAGTTGCATTATCAAAATAATGTAATAGTTTTCCAGGCAATTTTGAACATATACAGGAGCCTGATCAGATGTCATTTATGCCATTGATATGTGTTAAAGACGCACCAGGAAAAGGTAGAGGCGTATTTGCACAGAGAAATTTTAAAAAAGGTGAAGTAATAGAAACCTGCCCGGTTATTGTCCTTCCTCCCGAAGAAATAGATAATCTTGAGCTTACCCAGCTCTACAATTACTACTTCGCGTGGGGGGTAGATTCAAGGGCAGGAGCGATTGCTTTGGGCTATGGGTCCCTTTATAACCACTCATATACCCCGAATGCAAAATACCAGAAAGACTTCAGCAACAGCCTTTTAAAATACGTCTGTATAAAAGATATCAAGAAAGATGAGGAAATTACCATAAACTATAATTGCGACCCGGAAGACAAAACCCCGGTCTGGTTTGATGTTGCGAGCTAGAACTGATTTTTTGGTCCAACCGGACCTGAAATACTCAAAAGAAGCTCCTTCCTCGACAGCCAGAGGCTGGCAGGGAGGGGCAGTTCACTCTCAAATACTTCTGCACCTTAACTTATAATATTTAATAGTTTATCAATTTTTCTACAGTGTTCTCACATTTTTCAACTTTTTCCATACTCTCCTCTCAAGGTTTTATTAATACCAGGCTGTCTCAAAACCACACTTTGTTCTACAACTGGACAATATATTTTATTAAAAAGCTAATTTATGCCCTGTATTTCGGAATAATGCCCCGTGTGTATTTAAATACACCAGTGCCCATTACCCAATTGTAGAAATGAGTCGAGTTTTAAGACAGTTTCTAATATGGTTACTTTTAGATCACAACATGGATTTCTAAATTAAATATAATATAAAACTTTCATTTTTTCGGAAGATTTATTTACTCAGTTCTAATAAAGAAAAATAGATAAAATTTCAATTAACATACCTTTCCAGTCAAAAATTGACATTTACTTAGAACTTGCTAACTTAATCTGTGAGTCACTGTTCGCAGATAAGGGTGCTCCTTAAAGATAAGGGTGCTTCTTAATAAGGACTATAAGAAATGTGTTTATATGGGTATGTATCTGGTCAGGTTACATTAATAAGGGAGAGGTTACAGCGGAACATCCGGAAAAAGGTTTAATCTTTAGAGAAGTACAGAACCTGCACAATAATGTTTTTCTGGCATCTGTCCTTTATCCTGCCCTTCTACTCTGGTACATAGAGATCCACAGCCTTGCTTTCGGAAAACCCGCCGGAGTTCAGAATGTTCCTGATTTTTGTTTATTGGCTCTATGGTTTATTTTCGGAGTATTGTTTCCCCTTTTGTTCTACTGTACAAAACATATCACAGAGGTTCGAAAGGATGGGATCTACATACGTTTAGCACCTCTGAATCCCTCATTTAAGAAAATCCCTATTTATGTTATTGAAGAATGCAAAATTCAGGCGTATGAGCCATTTAACGAGAAGGACTGCATGGATAAAACCCCTTCAAAAAGAGCGAATTTTGTTGTAACCCTGAAACTCATTACCGGGAAAAGAGTGGTAATCAGCTCTAAGAACCCAAAAGAACTGCATCAGGCAATTATGTCTGCTGTAGCTAACTTCTGATTTTTTAATCAAAATAGTTTTTCCAAACATCTTTTCTGGATTATCTCAGGGTTTATATCTTGCCAACTCAATATTAATCTAGGGTTTCGGGCAGATAATAAGTGGGAAGTAAGAAGCTATTTTTTTTCAATGCAAATATATTCTTTATAAAACCGGAAAGGGGGGAGATAAATAAGAGCAGGCACTGGGGGCAGCAAGAAAAGATTTTCAGGCGAAGGGACGGAAGCTCTTTACAGAGAACATGCAGGAATACCTGTGATTGAACTCGAACTCAAAAGCTTTCTTCAGCTCTTTGACTCTTTTGACCCTGCCCCGTTTCGAGAAAAAGAGCTTAATCTGGATGCAGAAGAATACCTCTATAACGCTGTAGACGAATTCCCTCTGAAAAAGCCCCTTGAAATCATGATATACCTTCCGCCTTCTGAGGTCAGTGCAGAAATCGAAGCTGACCTTAAAGAAGCTATAAAGAACCACTTTTCTTACAAAAAGCTCCTGGCTGATATAGAACTGAAGAGGTTGCTTTATCAGGGCAGAAGAAACCTCATAATAGCTCTCACCTTCCTTTTTTTGTGTCTGCTTGTTACCCGGCTGCTTGCGACTTTTGAAGAAAGCCTTGTAAAAACTCTTTTTTCTGAGGGCCTTCTTATCATTGGCTGGGTTGCGATGTGGGAGCCGGTGCATATTTTCCTCTACGGCTGGTGGCCAATTGTCCACAAACGCAACATTTACGAAAAAATCATACATATGAATGTGTACATCGGAGTCAGGTCTCCGGCAGGAGAGAGAGCACCAGGATACCGCTTTATACCTAAAGAACTCTGAATTGCCGAAAAAATTATAAATCAGAGTTAAAACCTTTATGCAAAAATCCGCACATCCACAACAACGTGCAGGACTCCAGGAGAATACTTTTTTATCCTTCGGGTTTCCAGGACTTCAGCTTTTTTGCCCAGGGATTCGGCAGCTATTTTAATCCTTTCTTCAGGCCTTGTCCTTGCGAGATTTTCGGGCACTGTTTCATGATAGTGAAGGATTCCTCCGCTTTTTTTCAAAGCTTTTATAGCCGGTTCCAGATAATGGTGTGTTGTCCCCACATATCCCATAATTACTCTATCTACCTCACCTTCGGGAGCAGCCTGAGCACAGTCTCCCAGAACCGGGGTAATAATATCCTCTACATGGTTCAGCCTGATATTCTCCTTCAGGTAGGCAAAGGATTCAGGATTTATTTCTATAGAGATAATTTTTTCCGGTCTTGCATGGACAGCCATGGGAATTGAAAAATATCCTATTCCTGCAAACATGTCCACAACGACTTCTCCTTTCCCAAGCCTGCTCATTCTTTTCCTTTCTTCCAGGTTACCTTTGGAGTACATCACTCTGGTTACATCCTGCTTGAAAAAGCAGCCGTGTTCTTTATGGATGGTTTCGGTGCTACTACCCAGAAGGAGTTCTCTTTTTGGCTGACGGAACTGCCCTTCTATTCCAAAGTCTCTTACAACGCTCCTGCACTTTGGGTACATGGAAAGAAGAGCCTCAGCTATTATGAGCTTTTTCTCATCAAGAGCGTCGGGGATGCTAATTATTATTATATCTCCAAGGACCTGCCAGCCCGAAGGGACCTGAGCAAGTTCTGTTTCGGAAAGGGAGCCTTTCAGGTATTCTTTAAGAGAAGCCGGAGGCTTCAGGAATTCAATGTCTTCCTGCTCAATTACAGGAAATCCTTCAACTGTTTCCCCTGCAGCCTCGGTAACAGGTATTTCGAGAAAAGTGCCTTTTTCAGTCTGGATTTTTCGGATTTTTCTTGTAGTGTCCAGAAATTTCCCGGCAACTGCTTTTTCCCTTATTTCTTCTCCTTTTTCAGGCGGTATCCGGATTGCTCTATACATTGGAATTGAAGGATATCCGGCATTGGATTAATGTTTTGCGTTTCAGGCACCCGGTTGTCCCAGGTTACTAAATAAATCAATCCGGAGTCCTGATTAATCCGTTTCTCACCTTTTTCATTCAATTTTCTTTCTTTTCTCTAAGTTTTTTATTTCCCATATAACTGTATCGTTTTTCCTGTGTTGTGATGGAACATTTCAATACTGTATCCAACCCCTGCAGGAAACGAAATATATAATCAACCCCTATAATTCCAGGGGAGTATATGAGACACAGGCGAAAGATAAAACCCTTAAAGGAGACTCTAAAAAGCTGGCAGTTTCTGGTTTTTGCCTCCATATCTCTTATCCCGCACCTCCTATATACCGCAGGTGCCGACTTTGCAGGCATGTATTCCGTTTATCCCTGTTTTCCTGCGGGGATGGGCTTTTTTGCTTTTGCTCAGCTTTATCTTGTTTTTTCCTTCTTCGGTTGGACTTCTCCTTTACCTTACCTCTCGGCTGTTTTCTTTTCCTTGCTCTGGACCAGGGTTTTGCAGTGGGTGGAGAGCGTAGACAGGTTTGCGGTTGTAATCTTTTACATTCTGGCCTTTTTTCGGGTTTGCTGGAGTATCCTTACAGAGGTCATGCCTCCTGACTAAAAACAGGAATCAAATAAAGCTCAAATTAGCTTTAAATTCACTCGGATCAAATTAAGTAATGACCATCAAAGGGGATGAATCAGGTAAGGGCCGGATAAATAGGGATTGAATAGATCTGGAGATTGTTTATGAAGGAGATTGGAAAGCTGAGGGAAATATGTCGGATCTGAGTGAGGAACAGGCAAAAGCTGTCGAGAAATTAAAGGAAATCGACCCTGAATCTGAAATCTTCTGGGATTCCGGGATGAAAATTCCTGAATTCATCAAAGGTACTCTTTCAAAGCCCTCAACTGAAAGCCCTGAAAATATAGCAAAAAAATTTCTGGAAGATTTCAGGGAACTTCTGGACATGCAGCCAGAGCTTGATGAAAACCTGGAACTTTTCAATGTAGAGACCGATTTTTCCGGGTTTCACCACGTTATTTTCCTCCAGCACATAAAAGGCATCCCTGTTTTTGAGGGATCTGTCCAGGTCCACATAAACCCTGCTGGCGAGTTAATTGCATACCGGGACTTCCGCATAGCAGAGGTGCATTTTTCCCTTGAGCCAAAAATTAAAAGGGAAGAAGCTATTGAAATTGTCCTTCGGGATATTGGTCTGGAGAATGCTGGTACGATTCCCAGCTCAAGATTGATGCTCTTTAGGGAACATAAAAAACAGCTTAACCTGAAAAAATCTCCAATGAAAAAGCTTCATCTGGCCTGGCAGATTGAGTCCATATTTGCAGAAGGGTTTGCAGGAATGATTCATTTCATTGATGCCCATACCGGTAAGCAGCTGTACAAATTCTCTCAGATCAGATCTGCTCTTCTTAGAAAGACCTACACTGCGAAAAATGAGGTATTACTGCCTGGGGAACTGCTGCTTGAAAACAGCCAGACTTCTAAGGATGAGGTAGCCATGGCAGCCCATGAGAATATGGGCATGGTGTACGATTACTTCAAAAACAATTTTGGGAGAGATAGCTATGATAACAGAGGCTCCCCTCTCGTTTCTACTGTCCATTTTAAGCGAAACTATAACAATTCTTTCTGGAGCGACTATCACAGACAGCTTGTTTTCGGGGACGGGGATGGTTTTCGCTGGAAGCCCATGGCTTTCGCACTCGATATTGTAGCTCATGAACTGGCACATGCCGTTGCCGCCCAGGCAGCCAGGTTTGTGTACAGTGAAGAGGCAGGAGCTCTTGATGAGTCCTTTGCCGATATTTTTTCAGTTTTTATCTCAAATAAAGAAAGGATAACGAACTGGGAAATAGGAGAAGGGGTCTACACCCCTTTTCATCCGGGAGACGCCCTGCGAGACATTTCCGATCCTCCCAGGTACGGGCAACCGGACCACATTGACAATTACATTCGGCTTGCTCCCGGAGAGCTTCCTGACCTGCAAAAAAATCAGGCAGGGTATATTCACCTGAACAGTGGAATCCCCAACAAGGCTGCCTACCTGACCATTAATGGCGGAACCCATTATGGGATAAAGGTTAAGGGAATTCCCAGAACAAAAGCTGAAAAGATCTATTACCTTGCCTTTACCGCATACCTGTACAGTGCAACCCTTTGCAGGTGGACTTTCCGGGAAGCCAGGTACGCCCTCCTGAACGCCTGCCGCCAGCTGTATGGAGAAAAAGGGCCCGAGTATACTGCAATCAGAAATGCCTGGGCTGCAGTTGGTCTCGGAAAACCTGAAGGCATGGAAGGCCTGTTTCTGGTTGAAAAGGAGGTTTCTCCCGGAATCCTGATCCCGGACATGTATCCTGAAGGAGTCCTGAGTTCCATTTATATCCCGGAAGACGGGCTTGTAAAAGACATCCGGGTGAGTGTAAATATTGAGCACTCCTATCTCAGGGACCTCAGGGTCATCCTGTTTACACCTGCGGGAAAACGTATAGTTTTGCATGACCGGCTTGCCCGAAAAGACAGGAGCCTCATCAGGACATATAACCCTGGTTCGCTCCCGGACCTCAAAGCTTGCATAGGAGAGAGGGTATGGGGAAAATGGACTCTAACAGTTGCCGATCTTTCAAAGGGGAATGTGGGATCTTTTCTAAGCTGGGGAGTTAAATTTCTTGTGCAGGCGGTTGAAAAAGAGGAGATTAAAAGGGAAGTTTTCCCCTGGCTTGTAATCCCTGATAATAATCCTTCAGGCATAGCAAGCCAGATAGAAATCGAAAGAAGCGGAAAAATCGTAGAGCTCAGATTATCCCTTGAAATTTCCCACCCTTCAACAGGTGACCTGAAAATCACACTCACAATGCCTTCCGGGGAAGAACTGGTACTTCATGACAGGAGCGGATACGGCATACATGATCTCGAAAAAACATTCAGTACCAAATCTGACGAACTCCTGCTTCCTGTTTTAAGCAAAGAAATGAGAGGAGTCTGGATTTTGAAGGTTATGGACCAGGCAGAAGGCAACGAAGGCAGCCTGGACAGCTGGGAGTTGAATATTACATACGAGAGTGACCTGGAATTCCTTTAAGGTTCACTTCCATGATTCATTTCTATGACCCAGAGGAAAGTCTTTCAATTTTCTTCTTCCTGAGACGCGCAGAGCTGGGACCGACACGTCAAAAGACCGCATACTCCCGAGGCGCAATCGAGATTCATTTTAACCTGACTTTGACAGTTAGATAAAA
>DUGS01000156.1:377-3047 GCA_013331265.1 Methanosarcina sp. | reverse complement strand
CGCAATTCGGGAAGCGCAACTCGGGCATTTCAAATTAAGTTCAATGAATCCAGGCCTACTTTGATAAAAGTCAATCCAAATATAATCTGGGCAATTCCCAGAGCGCGAACAATTGAAAAATAATAGTTACTGTTTATAAAATACTTTGACTTCTCCACAATTAACGCAACAATTACCTTTGAACCTACAAGAAGTAAATAAAAACCTGTAATAAATAAAACTGTAGCCCAGATATGAATGCTTAAACTCTTAAAAATTATTGGCCCGCCTATGGATAGCCAGAAAACATATGGGTGTGGGTTCCCAAAATTGACAATTACTCCTTTTTTAAGGGCATCTTTCTTTTCTACATTTAATTCGACGCTGTCCTTTTTGAATTTAAGGGACTCGGTTCCTGAATATATCAGATATGAAGCCCCAAAAAAAGCAATAATTCCTATAAAAAAATCAGAACTTGCCAGATGCGACAGAACAAACAGTACAGCTAAAATTATTGGCAGGTCTGTGATCAGAGGAGATACTGCAACCTTTATCCCTTCCCACTTGCCGTGCTGCAGAGTTTCAGAGATGGTTACAGCAAGGAGAGGACCCGGAGATGTACCTGCAGCAAGGCCGAGAAATGCTCCCATTGCTAAATATTCGATAAGATCTAACATCTGTGACGCCTCATTTTTTGGAAGGAAAGAGGCGTTTACGCCTCAATCTTCGAAAACAGAAATGCTCCGATAATACAGATAAGAACAGATAGTGAACCTATTACTGCAAGGTCACTATAAATACCAAATACGCTTATGCCTGAAAGGGCTCCTCTCATGCCGTCCACACCATAAGTGAGCGGGTCGATCCTGCTTAAGAAATATATTGCTGGAGGCAGGTTTTCCAGAGGGAAAAGGGCCCCTGAGAGGAAGAAAATTGGCATTATCAGGAAGTTCATGATCAGCTGGAAGCCGTGCATATCTTTCATTTTTGAGGCAATTGCAAGGCCAAGGCCGGTAAAGAAAATAGCTATCAGGAACATGAATATTAATCCCAGCCCGAGGCTTCTGAGACCGGGCGCCCTGAACCCGAGGACATAGGTAAGACAAAACACAATCAGTCCCTGGACCATGGCTATGGTTGCACCCCCAAGGGTTTTCCCAACCATTATTTCCGTCCTTGAAATCGGAGCCACAAAGGTTTCTTTGAGAAAACCGAACTGCCTGTCCCATATAACCTCCAGCCCTGAAAAAACGGCTGTAAAGAGGATTGACATCGAAACAATTCCGGGTGCGAGGAAGTCCATGTAGTTTGCTCCTCCGCTCGCTTTCGTATACATCGGGCCGAACCCGAACCCGAAAGTCACCAGAAAAAGCAGGGGCTGCCCAAGAGAACCAAGCAGCCTGGCTTTGGAGCGCCAGTAATGTTTTAGCTGCCTGAGCCAGAGGATATAGATTACCTCGATCAATGCCTGTCCCTCCTTCTCATTCCCCTTATCGTTCGCATTTTATTTCCAGGCACGTTATCATCCCTGATGTCTCTGCCTGTCAACTTCAGAAAAGCCTCTTCTAAAGATTCGGTTTCTGCTCGTTTTTTTATTTCTTCAACGGTGCCGGATTCTATAATTTTTCCGTGGTCAATAATTGCAATCTGGTCTGCAACCGCTTCGGCTTCTTCCATGTAATGTGTGGTTAGAAAAATTGTCATTCCTTTTTCTTCATTCAGGCGTCTGATATGGTTCCAGATGGAGTTCCGGGTCTGGGGATCAAGCCCTACGGTGGGCTCGTCAAGGAAAAGGATTTTTGGGTAGTGGACAAGAGCACGTGCTATCTCAAGCCTGCGCTTCATGCCGCCAGAATAATTTTTAACATAGTCTTTCCGCCTTTCCCATAGCCCTACAATCTCAAGGGCCTGCCGGACCCTGTCCTCCCTCTCTTTTCTGGGGACTTTGTAAATTACTGCGTGATATTCCATATTTTCGTAAGCAGTAAGCTCTTCATCAAGGCTACGGTCCTGAAAAACTATTCCGAAAGAAGCCCTTGCTTCATCCTGTTCTTTAAGCGCATTGAAGCCATTTATCAGGATTTCTCCCGATGTGGGTTTCAGGACTGTTGTAAGCATTTTGATGGTTGTTGACTTTCCTGCCCCGTTAGGTCCGAGGAAAGCGAAGATGGAACCTGTTTCAACATCAAAACTGATCTCATTTACTGCTGTAAAATCCTCGAATTTTTTTGTAAGAGATTGAACTGAAAGTATGTTTTGCATGAGAGGACCCGAAATTCTTTTTTCAATAAGTAAAGAATTAGTTTATGCATTTCAGTGAAATTATCCTGTTTCAGAAATAACTCCTTGATCAGTTAAACCGAATATTTATAAAGAACAATATTTGTAAGGATATATCTTTCTGCTACTGAAATGAAGACATTGTTTATTATGTTATCTAAATAACATTTCAATTATAATGCATTATTAATAAATAAACGTCCAATATTAACCAGTCTGCTACATTATCTCAATATGTTTCCGCTACATTTTACATCTTCAAGTCTCTTCATTCTGAATTCACTTTTTTAAAAGGGAAAGGCTTTAAATCCCTGAGGAAATATTTTATTGAAGACAAAAGGAGGCTGATTTTCAGGTTTTAATTAAGACAATGGGTAAAGCCTTTCTATTATTATTCCTTGATATTTGAAT
>DUGS01000156.1:0-182 GCA_013331265.1 Methanosarcina sp. | reverse complement strand
TTATTATTCCTTGATATTTGAATTGTTTATTTCGTGCTTATCAGAATTCGGTAATTCATCAATTCTTCAAGTGTCTGTAAGCCTATCATATAATGGGCGGGAGCAATAACATATGAAAAGAAAATGGGAACGGGACTTAGGACTTCAAGGACGAATGCTTTTCACGATGTTTCTTCTGGCAG
>DUGS01000067.1:14042-14239 GCA_013331265.1 Methanosarcina sp. | reverse complement strand
CTTTGAGATCTACAGGCTCACGATAGACCGAGACACGCTCAAGAAGTCCTTTTTCTTCACCTGCCAATTTGTCGAATAATCTTCTTGCCTTTTTGATGGTATCGTCTTTACTATTCTGATATATGCTCAGGTCTTCGAGGGTATCATTTACGCCAAATTCCTTTACCAGCTCCACGAGTAACTTCAGGGCAAGGGGA
>DUGS01000067.1:13525-13850 GCA_013331265.1 Methanosarcina sp. | reverse complement strand
TAACTTCAGGGCAAGGGGATGACCGTCAACACCTATTGCCAGTTCCTCCAGTTTTTCGGGTTCTATATCTTCAAGTCCATTACTGGCAAGATAGTCAACTGCAAAATTCATTCTCAAGCCATTGAGATGCTGCTTTTCCTCATCTTCCACTACATCTATTAGACTTTCCCCGTTTTCGAGTATGGGCAGAATCCGGCTTGTTATGATGACTTTTGCATTATGAGTGTTGTATCGCAAGGAAAAAAAGAGAAGTTCTATCCCTTTGTCTGAAAAATTTTGGTCTTCAAGAATGGTGCTCAGATCATCGAAAATGAGCCAGATTTCG
>DUGS01000067.1:10196-13390 GCA_013331265.1 Methanosarcina sp. | reverse complement strand
TCATCGAAAATGAGCCAGATTTCGCTCCTTCTATGAAGTTCGCCGGTGAATTTGTCAATATCAGTTTTTCCGGGTTCTCTTCTCTCTGCTTTAAATGATACAATTTCAGGGGCATTTATGTAAGCAGCGAGTTTTTCAAGAATATCGTCCAGTTTTGCATCCTGATTATCATAGAAGCTGAACCAGAAAGGTTCAGGAGCGTTTACGGGTCTGAGATCTACAAGAGCTTTTGCTAGTGTGGACTTGCCAACACCACCTACTCCACTGATTAGTAAAATTTGGTGATTTTCAAGGTATGTAAGGGCTTTTATTAATTCTTCTGAACGGTTTTTGGTAACGAATTCTTTCAATCTGTTTGGATACTTCGGTAGCGTTGAAGGATTATAATGACTCAGGATCTCCTGATTTACCGCTTCTTTTCTTTTTTGGTCAAGATACTCGATTATCTTGATAAATTCGTCACCTGAAGGTTTTTCAAAATTGAAGAAATTATTGTAATTTCCTACCGCGAGTTGATCAATACTCTCAACGTTGAGATTTATAGTAAACTCTATTTCTTTTGCAAGTTCTGGATTTTCATTAAGAATTTCCCTTATTATTTGCTGCAAGTCCGCAACGGCTTTAGGGTCTTTAGGATCTCTGGCTACTTGCTTTGCACTTTCTTCCAGTTTTTGGTTCTTTTTGAGGTTTAATTTTGAGAGTATCTTTTCAGCTTTGTTGATAACTCCGTCACTCACTTTATCCAGAGCTTTGTCAGCCACTTTTTCTGTAACTTTTTTGCCTCCCTCAATAAGCATATCTTTGCCTTTGTCTGCAGCGGCTATGCCTCCTGCATAGATAAAAGGCAGGTAGGGAACGAGAACATCTGTTGCTTGCTGGGCGATGACTGCCAGATCCACAAAACTCCTCCAATATCTTTTTGGTATTGAAGGCGGTAGAAAATAAATCTTGTTATTTCAAACGGTTAAAATGACAAAATTTCAGATTCCAGCTTTTTTTCGGGTTACATTTGCTAAAATTCAGAAATTTCAGCTTCTTTGCAGACTTCACGGAAAGGCCGCTCTCCTTCGTCGAGCTGGAGGTTGCTCGGGGTTCTGAAAAGTATTACTCATAAAAGGCTGCTGTAAGAAACCATCTGGACTGTTAACAGATAAACTATCCAAGTTTAGTTAATGTCCTGGCAAGATTTCTAATATATTAAATAATAAATTAACCAGGGGGTTATATATGAAGAATTATATAATTATCATACTACTTGGCTTTTTGTTCACAATGCTAACAGGAACCGCCCTTGCAGCGAATGAAACCTATGCTGCAGAGGCTTTTCAACAGGCTCTTGAACAGGACGGATTCACTGTACAGGAAGGTGATCTGGCTTACTTTGATTTAATCAGGTTACTGGAAGAAGGAGTACTGCCCTCTGCGTATGGAAACAATCCCACCACAAAATATCTGATATATTTTGTTCCACCGGCGCCTGGTTATGAAGTAGAAGAACGGATTTCTAAAGTAACAAGTACTCTTGGAGTAAAAGGGAATACAACTCCCTTCTGGAACCTTGGTCCTGATGAAGCTGTTGTTTTTGTAGGAAGAACACCACCGGAATGCAGGTACTTCGGTTACGATTATTGCTTAATGCACAGGACAGTTGGGGATGAGAGAAGATGGCTCTTTGCCAATGTAGTAGATCCTGTGAACAACTTGGATATTAAAACCGAAGGTACTCCAGATGGTCAGCCTGGAAGTTCATTCAATCAAACCACGTTAATGATCATCACGACTGATAGAGGCATTGACCAGCGCATCCGGGCTGCTGCCCAATCAGCAGGGTATTCGGGCAATATAATTAACACCCAGGTGTTGCCTTCATCTATGCTGAATATGGGTCTTGAGAATGATTCCGATACTTTTGCTGCATTTGTTCGCCCAGCCCTATTCAATGACACGCAGGCTGAAGAAAATTACATTAATAATACGCCTGCAACTGTTTTCCGGATTACTCCCAATAACACTACTGAGCTGGATCCATATGATTATCCGGAGCTGAGGGTCCGCGGAACCGGGAAAACAGAGTTTGACCTTATGGATGATCTCAAAGAGCTAAGGGTTGAGATTCTCAACAAGTATAACGAATCGAATGCCACAGAGCTTCCAACCAGTCAAATTGTACCGATAGGAAGTGATGCTATTCAGAGAGGAATTAACGGCGTAGGTCCTACAAACGATGCAGCCTATCTATGGACAGGAAACCAGACAATTTCTTCGCCTACCCCTCCTTTCTTTAACACATCGGAGTACTATCCTTTCCTGCGAGACCCGGCAATTACTCTGGGAAACGATTCCAACGAATTCATAATCGTTTATGGGGTCAACCATGTAGCTACTGGAAAGGCGACGTACTCAAACTTTGCAGTATATGGGGCTGATGTGTGGAATGGCGTTAGAGCAATCACTGACGAGGATTTCAATGGATCTGCTGAGGAATACCTCCCTGACAATCCAAATGCGAAATACCTTTATGTCTACAAGCTAGCAAGGAACTGCAGCGAAGGTGATCAGTACTGTTATGAAGTTCCTTATGGTGTGGGAGTTCACGGCATAGAACTGGATCAGCCGCTTTTTGTTTTCTGGAGGGCCTATCTGGAAAACTCTACAAAAACCGGACCATCTTACTCAGAGATCGTATACGATCGGGCTATAAAGTTCGACCCAAAGAGTTAAGGTAAAAAGAAAGGATAATAAGGCGAATTCAGGCTCTGGTTGATATGTGTTACCTACAAACACATATCTTAATTTTTTACCACCTACATTCCAGAGCCTTATCTTATAATACATTTTTATTGTTTAGAACAGAAAAAGAATGATAACCAGATTTTGGCTTATTGAAGGCTCCATTTTAATAATATTAGAAAATTCAGCTTCTTCACATACTTTGCGGGAAAGGCTGCCCTCGGGAAAGGCTGCCCTCCTTTGTTGAGCGTGGAGTTGTCCTGGGATCTAAAAATAAGTACTCTAAACCGACTTCGATTTGAAAAAAATCTAAACTTAGTTTTACGGACGCAAAAAAGTTCAAGCAAAAATTCATTGATCAGGGTAGTCTTGCCTGAAAAGTCACTATTTCTTCGTTTTCCGATTATGGAGGGTCTCAGATTTGTATCTTCCCCAGGCAGCATCCCGTTTGCGAAGCAAACGGC
>DUGS01000067.1:0-10016 GCA_013331265.1 Methanosarcina sp. | reverse complement strand
CGTTTGCGAAGCAAACGGCTTTTCTCATGAAATTAAAAAAAAGACAAAATCAGTCATCAGCCCACCTTCCGCAGTAAATTTTCGCATATTCACAATTTTTCCTGCTATCGATTTCCAATAAAACGTGGATTTATTGGATTTTATGCAGGAGGTAAAGCAGCTTTTCCATGTAGTCTACAAGAAAGCGGAATGTGGGATCAGCTTCTTCAAGTTCCTTTAATTTTTGCTCGCAAAAGCTGATTATCCTCGGATTTTCAATCGCTTCTCCTATTGCGAGGGATTGCTTCAAAAAATCAATTGCTTTTCTTATTTCTCCGAGATCACTATATCCTACATTCGGCAGGTCGACACTTGAAATTAGAACATTTTTCCTGATGCCGTTTTAGGAAATTACCTAGCTAGATATGAGATTTAAAGTTGGTTAACGTGTGGCTCAACTCCCACCACATATATAAATACAGAATCATTTTTTCATTCAAGTATAGTATGAGATATTATTAATTGATCATATGTAAACCTGAAAGTTACGCACAATTATTAATTGTAAATTCAAAATCACCATCAATAAAAATTGTTAAAAATGAAATGTCGACCTGCCGAAAGAAGGCTATATGTTAATCCTAAATTCCCAACGTCTATACCTTCTGCGCGTCTGTCACTTATTTTTTCAGATGTTTTCAGAGCCTGTTTATAATATTTTATTGCTTTTCTCACATGCCCAACCTGTTTATACGTGATTCCAAGCCCACAAAAAACAGAACAGCTCATTTCCTTGCTCAAAAAGACTTTATAAACTGTTCGAATGGACAATTTCCAGATTTTGGCTTATTTAAGACTTCATTTTAATAAAATTAAAAATTCCAGCTTCTTCGCAGACTTCGCGGGAAAGGCCGCTCTCCTTCGTCGAGCGGGAAGTTGCCTGGGGTCCTAAAAAGCAATATCTTCAGCCCGATGCTGTTTGAAAAAAGAAATCGAAATTGGACTGCCAATTTGCAGTTCGATTGTTGCCAGTTTTTTCTTACTGCCACTTCCGCCAGGCTTTCAGTTCCTCAATTCCTGCTTCCGGTTGGAAAATTCTGTCAGATGTCTGTGCCAGTTCCTATCCGCGCAGCGCTCCTGTCCGGGACTGCCCTTGTATTGATGAAAAAGAAGAAAATAAGGACTGAAGAACCTTCAGATTCATAAATAATTTTAGAGTGCTTATTAATATGAATTAAATATGAATTAAATATGAAGTAGACTTCCATGTTGCGGGGAGATTTATCCATATCTTTAAGGATTATTTTATAATAAGAATAAGTTATTCTATATATTTTATATAATGTTTAATATATATTATTTCATGGTTTTTAGTTAACACTAAGATTTGAGGAATAATTAGCTGACAGGGGGATATGTTATTGAAAAATTATACACTATCTATAATACTTGGCGTTTTGCTCACAATGCTAACAGGAATTGCCCTTGCACAGAATGAAACGTATGATACGGAGGCTTTTCGTCAGGCTTTAGAGCAGGATGGGTTCACCGTACAGGAAGGCGAATTGGGGTTTTTTGATCTAATCAAGTTATATGACGAAGGAGTACTGCCTTCTGCTTATGGAAACAATCCCACGACAAAATATATCACATATTTTGTCCCACCGGCACCTGGCTATAAGGTGAACGCAAAGTTTTCTGAAATATCCAGAGCGCTTGGACAGAGCGGGAACACAACTCCATTCTGGAATCTGCGTCCTGATGAAGCTGTTGTTTTCGTGGGAAGAACACCGCCTGAGTGCAGGTACTTCAGTTATGATCATTACTTATTGTCCAGGACATATGGAAATGAGACCAGATGGATCTTTGCCAACCTGGGAGATACGGTAAATAACATGGTTATAAATACTGAAGGGACCCCAAATGGGTCGTCTGGAAATCCTTACAATCAAACTACGATAATAGTCGCTACGGCGGACAAAGGCATTGATCAACGCATCCGTGCTGCTGCCCAATCAGCAGGATATCCGGATGGCATATTTAATACTCAGGTGTTTCCCTCAGCCATGTTGAACATGGGCCTGGAAAATGATTCCGATACTTTTATGATGTTGATTCGCCCAGCTCTCGTCACAGATAAGCAAGCTGGAGATAATTATGTCAATAATACACCCGCTACTGTTTTCCGGATTACTCCAAACAACACTACAAAGCTGGACCCGTATGATTATCCGGAGCTAAGGGTCCGCGGAACCGGGAAAACAGAGTTTGACCTTATGGATGATCTCGAAGAGCTGAGGATTGCGATTCTCAACAAATACAACGAATCGAATGCTACAGAGCTTCCAACCAGTCAAACTGTACCTGTGGGGAGTGATGGCATTCAGAGAGGAATAGACGTTATAGGCCCTGACAACGATTGTTGCTATCTATGGGCAGCAAACCAGACTGTCTCTTCGCCAACGCCTCCTTTCTTTAACACCTCGGAGTACTATCCCTTCCTGCGAGACCCATCAATTACTCTGGGCAACAATTCAGGTGAATTCATAATTGTTTATGGGGTCAATCATGTAGCCACAGGAAAGGCGACATACTCTAACTTTGGCATATACGGAGCGGATGTGTGGAACGGTGTTAAAGCAATCACCAACGAGGATTTCAATGGGTCTGCCGAGGAATACCTGCCTGACAATCCGAATGCGAAATACCTGTATGTCTACAAGCTCGCCAGGAACTGCAGCGAAGGTGATCAGTACTGCTATGAAGTTCCCTATGGCGTGGGAGGCTATGGCGTAGAGCTGGATCAGCCGATCTCCGTTTGCTGGAGGATTTACCTGGAAAAGTCTACAAAAACCGGACCATCCTACTCAGAGATAGTGTATGATCGGGCTATAAAATTCGACCCAAAGAGTTAAGATATAAGTATTAAGGTAAAAGAAACGGGATATTAAGGACAATTCAAGCTCTGGATGATATATGCTGGCTGATATGTGTTAGCTACAAACACATGTCTTCATTTTTTATCTACAATTCCAGAGCTGTATTTTTTTCAGCTCTTTTGCAGACTTCATGGTAAAGCCATTCTCCTTTGTCGAGCGTAAAGTTGCTTAGGGTCCTGAAAATCAGTACTTTAAAAAGGATGTTGTGAGGAAACATGCATACCATTAACAGATCAACTATTCAAGTTTAGTTAACGCTCCACCGAGGCTTCTAATATATTAAATGATTATTATATTACCAGCCGCAAAGATTTACACTTAATTTTTAGAAAGAATTAAAAACATACTGACCCAGAAGATCTCAAAGAGATACCAAAGAGCAAAGAGATACCAAAGAGATACTTCCTTTTTAAGTGCAATTCTTTTTTTTAAATGTGATTCTTTGCTGGAATAAGTGTAGCTGATAGGGGGATATGGTATTGAAAAACCATTTACTGGTTATACTAATTGGCGTTTTGCTCACAATGCTAACAGGAATTGTCCTGGCAGATAACGAAACATCTGACGCGGATGCTTTTCGCCAGGCTTTAGAACTGGATGGATTCACTGTACAAAAAGGTGAGCTAGGTCATTTTGATACAATCAAGTTATTAGACGAAGGAGTGTTGCCTTCTGCATATGGAAATAATCCCACCACAAAATACCTGGGATTTTTTGTGCCGCCAACACCTGGTCAGAAGGTAGACAAAGTGCTAGCTGAACACGCCAGGACTCTTGGAAAGAGCGGGAACTCAACTCCCTTCTGGAATCTCCGTCCTGATGAAGCAGTTGTTTTCGTGGGAAGAACACCGCCTGAGTGCAGATACTTCAACTTCGATGCTTACTTATCGACTCGAACATATGGAAATGAGACCCGATGGATCTGGGCCAACCTGGGAGACCCACTGAATATGGCAGTCATCAAAACAGAAGGCACGCCAGGTGGAAAACCTGGAAATCCTTTCAATCAAACTACTATGGTGGTCACTACTGCCGACAAAGGTATTGATCAACGCATCCGGGCTGCTGCCAAATCAGCGGGATATTCGGACGACATAATTAATACCCTGGTGCTTCCGTCAACCAAGTTGAATATGGGTCTGGAGAATAATTCAGATACTTTTATGATGTTTATTCGTCCAGCTCTATACAACGACACTCAAGCTGGCGACAATTACATCAATAATACTCCAGCGACTGTTTTCCGTATCACTCCCAACAGCACTACGGAACTGGATCCATATGATGTGCCAGAACAAAGAGTCCGTGGAACGGGTAAAACAGAGTTTGATCTTACGGATGACCTCGAAGAGCTAAGGGTTGTGATTCTCAACAAATACAACGAATCGATTGCCACAGAGCTTCCGACCAGTATGTGGGTCCCAGATGGCAATGACGGTATCCAGAGAGGGATCAACGTCCTTGCTCCCAATAATGATGCATGCTATCTATGGACAGCGAACCAATCTGTCTCTTCGCCGACATCTTTCCTCTTTAACACATCGGGGTTCTATCCTTTCTTGCAGGATTCACAGGTTACTCTGGGCAACAATACCAATGAATTCATAATTGTCTATGGTGTTAACCATGTAGCCACAGGAAAGGCTACGTACTCGAACTTCGGCATATACGGAGCGGATGTGTGGAACGGTGTTAAAGCAATCTCTGACAAGGATTTCAATGGGTCTGCTGAAGAATACCTCCCTGACAATCCTAATGCAAAATACCTTTATGTCTACAAGCTTGCCAGGAACTGCAGCGAAGACGACCAGTACTGTTATGAAGTTCCTTATGGCGTGGGAGGCCATGGCATAGAACTTGATCAGCCGCTTTTCATCGGCTTCAGGATTTACCATGAAAACGCTACAAAGACTGGGCCATCCTACTCGGAGATCATGTACGACCGGGCTATAAAGTTCGATCCAAAGAGTTAAGATATAAGATATTAAGGTAAAGAAAACGGGATATTAAGGAAAAATTCAATCCCTGGCTGATATGTGTTACCTGCAAGCACATATCTTCATTTTTTAATATCGATATAACTTACGTTCTTGAGAGAAAAATCAAGCACATTAAGCGCTATGACTGTTTTATGTTTCATTAACTGAAGTTGATGGGCAGAAAATTAACGAAAAAATCTCGGCATTCTTCGTGCTGGCTTCTCATGCGTAAATCATTATTAAATCATTGGATTTAAACGAATTCTGCAGCAATTGAGGCTATTTTTCTTAAATAAAAAGTTTTTTTGTTATTCTGATAAACGAATACAGATTTTCAGTGACTATTTAATAATAAGAATAAATTATTCTATTTATTTTATATTAATTGAAACTATTATCTAATGAAAAGTCGAAAGCGTAGTAAATAGGCTTAAAAATGGTTATTCGCCCTGAAATGAGATTCCAACAATAGTATCATAGCCATCTTTTCAAGGCATAACGGAAAAGCTTGCATGAATTCTTTTTTGAATTGATGACTATTTTTTGTCTTTCTAAGGATTTACGTGGTTGAAACGAAAATCAATATCATTAACCTTCAACTGGTTAGTCAACTGTTTAAAACCTAAACCCGTCATAACTCCGAATTTGCCTTATTTTGTCTTTCAAGTGCGTAGTCCTCTGTAAAACCAATCAAAAGGTGTAGTTCATGAATACCATAAAAGATTCAATGAAATCAAATAGAAAATTAGTACTCGCAGTTATCGCCTCGGTATGCGTTATTGTGCTCTTAGGGGTCATCCAACCCGTCTATGCCGAGGAGAACACCTATAATACCACCAATAATAACTCAGAGGTTAACGGGCCGGTTGTCAATCCCTACCTGGCATCCCCACTGTATGCCATCATGCATTTTGACTCTTCCCAGAGCGACTCTACACCCTACGGGCCTCCTCTCGGCAATTTTACAGTAGACCCAACTGAGGAAACAATCGTCTATGGCGGCCCAATAAACGGCATAACTCTTGCCTCTACTGACAAAGACTACATGTGGGCAGTCGGTTCCAATCGCGTAAGTTACGTAGACGTATCCGACAATAATTGGACTGCCGTGGCAAAATACGAGGCCCTTGCCGAAGCGTCAAACAATTTATTGCCGGCTATTCCTGATAAAAATTTCAAAACCTTTAGTGAGTCATCTGCTGTGGGAATGAACGTAACCTCGATGGATAGTTACATGAACGGTCTTTTCGGTGACAATTACTCATACCGCTTCGGGAATGGGGCATACTCTGTAGTCGATAATAATAACGTACTCTATACCAATTTTGGCAATAACATCTACGCATTTGCATTAAAAGATCCGGAAAAACCATCCGCAGGCATAACCAAACGCTACGTGATAGAAGATGTAATCACTGTGATCCAGGGTGACGATCATCCGGATAGTGTAAGATTATTCGGCCTTTCCATGACCTATGACGGCCATCTTATTATCACATTCAGCAATGGAGTTGCAGTTATCGACCGCGAACTCAACACTTCCTCTACTTCTTTTTATCGGTTTAATGATACCGAGTACCTAAGCAACTCGATCGCAGTCGATGAAAACAATGGCATCTACGCGGCAAGCGATAGTATCATGCGCAAGCTCGTCTGGACCGGTACAAATATTTCCGATGATGAGGCTAATGGCGCGTGGTCGCAAGAATACACTAATTCGGGCACTGAGCTTCCCCCGATCATCAAAGTAGGCGTAGGCACGGGATCTACCCCAACACTTATGGGTTTCGGCGACGACGAGGATAAACTGGTGGTCATAACCAATGGTGCCAAACGGATGAACCTGACGGCATTCTGGCGCGATGAAATCCCCAAGGGGTCCCAGCGCATTGCGGACCAGATCCCTGTAACCTGCGGTTTATCAAACGACACCGAATGGATACAGTCGGAGCAGTCCGTAGTCGTATACGGATATGGGGCATTTGTTGTGAATAACATCCCGGAGAATGTCAGCTCTGACATCGAAGCCCTGAACATGAACAAGATCCTTCAGGTCTCGCTCATGGGTCCGGCGTATAATACCTCTTATGGTGTCGAGCGCTTCGAATGGAACTCCTCATCGAACGAATGGTCTTCCGCATGGACACGGTCAGATGTCTCATCGACAAGCATGATCCCGATCCACAGCCAGTCGGGTAATATGGCTCTCATCAATGGTTATAGGTTACCAGAAGGCTGGGAAGTGCTCGGACTTGACTGGGATACAGGAGAAACCGTCCACCAGACTATCTTCGGTGATGTGAACGCTGGAAATGGGGCATATGCAATCCTGCAGTATCTGGATAACGAAGATCTGGTTTTCAATTCATTCGCGGGCCCAATTCGTATCCATTACGACAAAGAATGATCAGGGGGTCATACCCCTCTTTATTTTTTCCAAGGCATAGATTGGATTTTTAATGAATTGATTTGCAGTATTTCTTGAAATGCTTTATTTTGTATCAAATCGGAATAAACGCCCTTAGTATCATCCATTTTTAACCCTGTTAGCCAGCTATCCTTTTTTCCTGACCGCTTTGGAGGTCATTATTTTTTAATTAGTAAATTAATGTTTAATTCTGCTTTAGCAAATCTGTGACTCTTTAGTGGTTTTGCTTACTGGCTTCTCTCGTCTTTTTGTCTTTTTGAGACAGGCCGCTCTCCTGCGTCGAGCGGGAGGTTGCCCGAGGTTCTGAAAAGCAATATCTTCAATGCGGCTGCTGTTTGAAAAGAGAAATTGAAATCTGGTTTAAAGGACGCAAAAAAGTTAAGGAAAAATCAGAGAATAAAAACTCCCTGATTATTAAGTTACGAAACAATAATTCAAAGCTGCGCGGTGCTCAGATCTGAGATCTTCTGTCAATGATCCTTTTTGCCTTTCCTGCAGTCCGCTCTATGCTGCCTTTCTCCAGCAGTTCAACATTTGTGCGAATATTCAGGACGGCTTTTAGTTCGTGCTGGACATGGTCCTGGATGGCTTTCAGGTCTTTGAGGTCACCGGTAAAGGCATTATTTTCAAGTTCGACTTCGACTGTGAGTTCATCGAGCATGTGTCTGTTTCGGTCGAGGACAAGCTGGAACTGTTCGCCGACCTCAGGGATCCTTGATATAACGTCCTGGATCTGGGAGGGGAAGACGTTTATGCCTCTTACGATCAACATGTCGTCGGCTCTGCCGAGAAGGCGTGAGATCCTTGTGGTTGTCCTGCCGCAGTCGCATTCGGACTCGAGGAGTCTTGTCATGTCGCCTGTGCGGTATCTTATGTTGCAGAAGCCTTCTTTATTGAGGGATGTCAGTACAAGTTCTCCTTTTTCGCCTTCCGAGACCTGTTCTCCGTTTTCGTCGAGGACTTCTACGAGGAAGTTGTCGCTCCAGATATGCAGGCTGTTCTGTTCCTGGCATTCGAAGCCGACACCGGGGCCGATCATTTCGGAGAGGCCGTAACAGTCGTAGGCTTTGAGGTTGAGCCTTTTCTCAAGCTGTTTTCTGGTGTTTTCCGACCAGGGTTCACCGCCGAAGATGGCTGCTTTTAAGGAGAGCTTGTCTACGAGGTCAAGCTCTTCTGCAGTCTCAGCAAGGTAGAAAGCATAAGAAGGAGTGCAGTGGACTGCTGTAACCCCGAAATCGATCATCATCTCAAGCTGCCTGGCAGTGTTTCCTGTTGCTGCGGGCACGACCATGGCTCCCATTTTCTCTACACCGTAGTGGAAGCCCATGCCCCCGGTAAAGAGGCCATAGTTCATGGAGTTCTGGATGACGTCACCTTTTGAAAGGCCTATCATTGTAAGGCTGCGGGCTATCAGGTCAGACCAGGTATCTATGTCCTTTGCGGTATAACCGACAACTGTGGGCTTTCCACTGGTTCCTGATGAGGCGTGGATTCTCACTATATCTTCTTTTTTTGCAGCAAAAAGGCCGAAAGGATAATTGTCCCGAAGGTCTGTTTTGCGTGTGAAGGGCAGTTTCCGGACGTCATCAAGCGTTTTGATGTCATCGGGGGTAACTCCTGCCTCTTTGAACTTCTGCCTGTAGAAAGGAACGTTGTCATAGACCAGCTTTGTGCTGTGTTGCAGGCGTTTTAGCTGAAGTCTCTTCATTTCTTCGGGATCCATTGTTTCATATTTCGGCTGCCAGTATTTCATTAAAAGGACCTTCTTTAATTTGTAACACCATTCTCAGATCATAAATTTTAATGTATGAATGCCATGTCTCTACATGTCATGCTATATTAAATAATCTATGAGTAATGTAAAACGTTTGGAAAAATCTTTCTGTACTGTAATCCTTTCCACATATAAATTTTGTTGAATAAACTGTTTGGAAGTGAAGGCCCGTATATTTGGTGGGTTTGAAGTTCATTGATCGCATAAGATTCGGAAGTTGTAAATATAAAAAAAGCAACACTGTTTTATGGGAGGAACGCACGACCTCTTTTTCAAAAGTAGTTTTAGCCAGAAATCCAATTATATATATTTAATAATGATACACTTATTATAATGTTATCATATGGAAAAGAAAAAAATTAAAAAAAGAGATATTTAAGATATTTTATTAATACTTGACCGGATTAGAACCATACCTTGAACCAGTTCTTTTTTCGCCTTTTTCTTTTGTTTTAAATTTTTGTATTTTTGTTTTAATCTCTTCTACTTTTGTTTTAACCCCTTCTGCTCTTTTTTTAGATGCTTCTACTTTTGTATCAAATAAGTTACACAAACAGCAGCCTTCTTTGCAATTTGTGATATGTATATGTTTTACAACACAAGCAAGTCCTATTGCGGCTAAGATATAAACTACTATTTCCATAAATTTATTCATGTAATCCCCCAGATCTATTATTGTATCTTATTATTTATGAAGTAATTTAATGCTTTAAAAAGATAAAGATGTTATGGTCAAAGAAGGCTGCAAACTAGCGGGTAAGCGGACGGATCTAAAGACCGTCACCTCTATTGAGCGCCCGAACAACTGGGCGAGTGTGAGTGTCAAGGTGTGGGTTATTATCCCTTACTCAAAAATTCATAGGTTCGAATTTCACAACTCGCACTATACCACCGGGATATAGGTAACTAAAAAAAAG
>DUGS01000204.1:27391-30130 GCA_013331265.1 Methanosarcina sp. | reverse complement strand
TTTTTCCGGACTTTTTTTATAAGTGCTTCAAGGGTGTAGCGGTCTGGCTGGGCAAGAGCTATTCCAACAAGAGAAGCCGTAAGTTCCTCGTGAGGGTCAATGTTTTCCGGGATCCTGATAACTACGTTGGAAACTCCTTCAATATCTCCGAGTGCCATTTTTGGAAGGCTGCTTTCCTTAAACCCTTCTACGACAGCAAAATCAAGTCCCCGGTCGCATAGCATATCAAGTGCATCTTCAAGGCCGGAGTCTCTGGCAAAGATGACAAGTTCAGTGCCTGTGATCCCTATAACCATATCTGCTCCTGCATCAAAATGCCTGCCTGTATCCGTTTCTTCGGGATTGAGGCGCTGTTCTCCCATATATTTTACAGTGCCCACTGTCCCGAATCCAGAAAGCTGCCGGACAAGAGCTGAAACAAGGGCTGTTTTGCCCGATTTTTTATACCCAACAACGGAAATGACTTTCATCAAAGAGCCTTATGGATTTCCCGGTATAAGTAAGGGTCGGCACCTTTCTGCAATCTCTATTAAATACAATCGTTTAATATTCGAGAGATCTGTCGCCGCGTTAAAAATATAACAACATCTCCAATATATAAGTATAACCGGTTTGTTTTTAGAAATGTTCAAATATTGAAACTCTTAATAGTATTAGATACTGTAGCATTTACTGTAGCCCCGAAAAGAATTGCGATCAAGGGTATATCTCGTCTGCTCTGCACACAGAGTCATGATGATTGCAAAGTATCTGTTCGGTTTGCGGTCAGAGTAGAATAATAGGGGATGGAATATGGAAGTAAGCAAAATCAGGATTCATGACCTTCCTGAAGAAGAGCGTCCAAGGGAACGGCTCATTAAGAACGGGCCTGAGTCCCTTTCAAACGCTGAACTGCTGGGGATAGTTCTGAGGACAGGCTCAAAAGAAGAGAACGTTATCAGCCTGTGTAGCCGGATACTCTCAGAATATAATATCAAGCAGCTAAGCCTTGCAAATGTTTCAAGGCTTATGCAGGTTCATGGGATAGGGAAAGCAAAAGCTGCCCAGATAGCTGCTGTCTTTGAACTCGCAAGGCGGCTTGAGACTTTTGTGGAAGAGCCAAAAAGAAAAATCTGTTCCCCAAAAGATGTCTATTCCTTGATGTACCCTAAAATGCGCGAACAGAAAAAGGAAAAATTTGTAACACTGTATCTTGATACAAAAAACCAGATCCTGAAAGAAGAAACAGTGTCAGTAGGCAGCCTGAATGCAAGCATCGTTCACCCCCGCGAGGTTTTTAAATCCGCTCTTATGGAATCCTCGGCATCTGTGATCATGGTCCACAACCATCCCTCAGGAGACCCGAGCCCGAGCAGGGAAGATATAATGGTTACTGAAAAACTGGTTGAGGGAGGAAAACTCCTCGGGATCGATATCCTTGACCATATAATTATAGGGGACGGCAGGTACGTGAGCCTTAAAGATGAAGGGTTTGTAAAGTAAATCGAAGAATTGGTTTGTACAATTAGTTTTTACAATTATTACTTCGACTTTCTTACATACATAACTGTACCTAGCATCATTGCAAGTACCCAGATCGGGCATATAAATGGGGCAGCTTTTGATTTTGGAGTAATATTGGATTCTCTTTCTTGCTCCCCTGATGTTCCAGTATTTTCAGAATTCTTTCAAGCCTGTAATTATTCCTTGAGATCTGATTGTTTGATAGTCTGGAGAGAAAACTTATGTATGAGGATTTGCCCTCACCCATACTCAGGCATTTTTATAATACGAGCATAGCACAATGTAGAGTATTGATATGCTATACTTGAGAAGGAGAAGGCAATTTTCCTGCCCTTCTTTTTGGGGAAGATCCCTTATCCTGTCTATGATTTCCTCTATAACAGACTGATTTTTACATTTATTTATTTATTTATTTATTTATTTTTTAGCCGAAGGAAAATCTCAAATATTAGTTAGGCTAACTAACCAATTAGCTTGGCTAACCAAATCCCACTAATCTCGTAAATGGAGAGCAAAAATGGCAATTTCTCAGTTTTTTGAAAAAATTGACCGATATTATCAAAAAAATATAAAAGAATATGAATTCTCCGAGGAACACAGCGATATAAGCTTCAATACCTTTCTTTACCTGAGGAAAATAAACTCCCTGGTCAATCCCACAATGTCCGAACTGGCAAAGGCTATGGAGATCAGCAAACCCTCTGCCAGCAACATGGTCTCTAAAATGACGGAAAAAGGCCTGGTGGAAACAAGGGCTTCTCCGAAAGACGGAAGGGTTTGCTTGCTAGAGCTTACGGATAAAGGAAAAAAGGTAGTCGAGATCGAAAACGGGGCTGACATGAAATTCTTCGAAAAGGTCCGGGAAATTCTGGACGAAGAAGAACTTGAGGTTCTGGAGAGGATCTTTGAGAAAATCGCGGCCGGGCTTGAAGGGGAAAAGCATGACCGATGAAAGGGAAATGAGGTCTGAAAGCATCGGAAAGCTTTTCCTGAAATTCGTTTTTCCGGCGACCATCGGGTTTATTGTTGCGGGAATTCAGGGAGTCATTGACGGTTTCTTTATCGGGAATGCGGTGGGCAGCCAGGGGCTTGCAGGGGTGACCCTTGCATTTCCTGCACTTATAGTCATAGCTGCAGCAGGACATATGATCGGGATCGGGACTTCAAGCCTTGTGGCTCTAGCCCGTGGAAGAGGCGATCTTAAGGAGGCCTTCAGGCTTGTACATAATGCTTTTC
>DUGS01000204.1:5327-27298 GCA_013331265.1 Methanosarcina sp. | reverse complement strand
AGGACATATGATCGGGATCGGGACTTCAAGCCTTGTGGCTCTAGCCCGTGGAAGAGGCGATCTTAAGGAGGCCTTCAGGCTTGTACATAATGCTTTTCCTTTGCTCTTACTTGCGGGGATAGGGCTTACTGCCTTCGGGTTGGCTTTTTCGGATTCTTATCTCCGCCTTCTGGGAGCTTCCGGCCCGGTCTTTGCCATGGCAAATGCCTATCTACGTGTCCTTTTTGCGGGTTCGGTATTTATGCTCCTGGCAATTGCCCTTGATCCACTTGTCCGAAACGACGGAAAACCAGGATTTGCCATGATATGTCTGGTCATAGGCGTTCTCATAAACCTTGTTCTTGACTACCTCTTTGTTATGCGCATGGGGATGGGAGTCACAGGGGCTGCCGTAGCCACGGTAATCGCTTTTTCCCTTTCCGGAATACTCCTGTCACTCTACCTTTTCAGCAGGTGGGCAGGACTGAGGTTAAAATACCGGGCCTTCTGCCTGGAGCCGGGAACTATTATCCGGATCATGAAGGCAGGTCTCCCCTCCTTTGCAATGCAGTTTTCAACCTTTTTCCTGCTCTTTACTAACAATTACATGCTGCTCAGATACGGCTCGGAACTTGCGGTTTCAGGCTACGGTATCATAGGTTATGTCTTCTCGACCTTTTCCCTTATATTTGAAGGAATAGCAGTTGGCACCCAGCCGATCATCGGTTTCAATTATGGGGCCCGCTGTTACTCCAGGGTTGCCGGGACCCTCAAGATGGCTTTCATCTCCGGCTTCGGGACCGGGGCAGCCGGGTTCCTGCTCCTCTCTATATTTCCGGAACAGGTTATCCATATCTTCAACCACGACAACCCCGAACTCCTGGAAATTACCCTTAACGGTATGGGGATTTTCATGTTTGCCCTCCTTGCCCAGGGGACGGTTATGCTTGGTTCAGTGTATTTCCAGTCCATAAACAGAGTCAGGTCCGCTCTTTTCATCCAGCTCGGAAAAGTATTTCTCTTCCTCCTTCCCCTGCTCCTGACTTTACCTCCCTTACTTGGCCTTAATGGTGTCTGGCTCGCAACCCCGGCTGCGGAATTCCTGATGTTAATGGTTGTACTGGGCTTGCTCTGGAAGGAGTTTGGTTTTCTCAGAAGTAGAAAAACTGTAAGTGAAGAAGGCCATTGTCCTGCTTCTGAGACTATATTAACTTCCAACAACTAAAATGAGCAAATTCTCCGAGAACATTGCCGTCAGGACTCCTGAATAAGGAATTTAAGGACCGTTGTGTAAAGGAGGGAAAATACCTTTCGGAAGGACAATAACTTTCGATTACGTCGAGTGCGGAGGATACTTTTTGGGAAACTGACGGCTTCCCGGACTAAAAAAGTAGAGAGCTGCCTTGAACAGCCCGATTTTCTTGCGGACTGATTTTCTGCAGCCCGGGTTGTCTTGAGGTCTCAGCTCATCTGCAGCGGGTCTACTTTCATATATTCCCGCAGAACGGTTGTAGCATAACTTCCTTTGGGGAGCATGAATTCCAGAACCGCCTTTGATTTTCCGGAGTTCAGCTCATCCTCTCCGACCTCAAACTTCGGTTCAACATGCAGGAGGACTTCCCTTCTGGTGCCTTTCGAACTCATTTCAGGGAACTCTTCCACATTGAAGCCTTCGAGAGAGACTCCAACTTCTTTAATTACCTCGCTTTCGATTTCTCCAGGAGTCCCTGACGCAAACTCAGTATTAAAACCCGGGAGGGGGGCAGTTATAAAGGCTCTTCCGCGCTTTATCAGGCGGTTCATGGCGTTTACGGTTTCAGAGGTAACTTTTTCAGTCTTTGAGGAGTCCGGAAAGCCGGCTTCATTCCTGAAACAGACTATATCGCCTTCAAATGCCTGGTTCAAAGGTATGCCGGCTTCTATTCTGCGGCAGAGGATCATGTTATACATATATGACTGGTAGCCGTGAACAAACATCCTGTAAAGGTTCTGCGGGAGCACGCGAAAAGCTCCTGAGTAATCTCCCGGATTTGCTATCAAATGGTTCATCATGGCTCTTTCGTGGCCCAGGCGGAGGGGATAGGTTTTAAGGCCTTCTTTGAAATCCAGGGTCTCTTTGACTAACTGGCGGGCTGCTCTTGTCTCCTCGGGTTCGTCCGGGAAAGGCTCAGCAATATAGAGGAGGGCTGCTTTTTCAAAGTTTCCTTCAACAATGGCTTTCCCTACCAGATGAGTGACAGGACGGACAGAGCCGAAACGCTGGATCCCGAAGAAGTTGGGAACTCCGCCCTGAGCAAGAATTTCATCATTTGTCTTTTTGAGCAGAGCCTCTGTCTCTTCTGTGGAATTCTCAATATCCCTCACTGTAATAGTGAAATCATTTCCCCACAGGTCTCCAAGTTCTACGGACTTTCGGGAACGCCCCAGCACTTTCAGCTCTATATCTTTTAAATGGATTTTTTCAATTTCTGATGCATCGGTATCAAATATGCTGATCTTCTGGGTGGTGAGCGCTCTTTTGTCCTTTGTGCCTGCAACACTGATTCTTTTCTGGCTCACCTGCAGGATTCTTGCGAGGGTCCGTGTCAGGTGGTGCGTATCCCAGTCCCTTTTTGTAAGTTCGAGGATGAGGTATTTTCCTTCTTGCCCTTCCTCCCGATTTGTGATCTCTTTTACAATGAAATCCTCTATTTCCTGGCGGAGCTGCCCCCCAAGACCTCGGGTATCGGTAGAGTAAAGATTAATTCCTATCTGTTTTTCAATTTCCGGAACTTCCATAAGTTGCAAACACTCCTTTAATAAACTGGATAATTAATTGAATAAAATTCACGGCCGAATTTTTGAGTAAAAAGGTAAAATGGGTTAATCAATGGTTAAGATCAACAGCTTTCTGAAAAATATTTCTTCACATGTATTGCCAGACTTAATATGTTAAACTTAATTAATTCTCTGGTGTTGAAATTTATTTAATTGCTCTGGTACTGATATCAATCACTTTCACCTGGCTTGTATTTACGAATGTCCAGCCTCTTTTGTTCCCTTCTGATCCCCGGTCTTTTATCTGAGCAGTATTTCCGGGAAGTCCGCCTGCATAAAGGCCGGAAGTCGGGTCAAGCATGAGCCAAGAACCGTATTCATCAGTCAGGTAGTTTACGTCAACGTTCCCGTAATAAGCCCTAACTCCTTTAACTGCAGCTTCGGTTGCATCTGTCCCATTACCCAGATAAACAGCTGCAAAGGCGTGTTTATCCGTGATATAGACCCGAGTCGTACCTCCCACAGCTTCGAGCATGGATGATAGAAGAATTGCCTGGTCTTCACAGTCTCCTGCTCCTATCCGCAGAGTAACATTGGCTGGCTCCCATATGTCATTCTCTCTGGGGTCACTTACGTATTTTACGTCCTCTTTTACCATGTCAAAGAGGGCGCAGACCTGATAAATATTATAAGCTCCAGGATATGCGCGAGCCGTTTCGGCTGCTTTGGCTCTTACATCAGGTTCGGCTGGCTCCACCAGTAGATTTATTTTTTTAAAGTAATAGTCAGGATTATATCGGTATTTGGGATAATTTTTTTCTGGCATCGGCTTCAGATCTGCAGTGAACCCGTTCAGGAAATAGGGGTCGTATTCATGCCATTTACCCTCTGAGGTAGAGGCAAGAAGCCAGAGAACAACGCTAAATCTGGCTTTTTCTTCTTCAGGTACCTGGACTGCAATTACTCCAAGTTTCTCCTCTTCTCCCGGGGAAAGCAAAACTCCGCAGTCTCTGGAATAAATCAGATTTTCGGAGGCGTTGACCGAAACTCCATACCCGTCAACAAAGATAGGGTTTCTACCATCATTTCTTATGCTTATTTTAAAATAACCTACCCCTCCCTGGAAAAGCTCTGAGGCCTGATAATTACTGCTCAGAGAGAAGCCAGGTTGCAGCGGAGTTCTCAGAATAGGAGTAAGTTCGTCTTTTTCAGTGGAATACGAAGGCATTGCCGGGAAAGTAAAAGAAGACGTATCAGGTATGAATGCCACGTCTGAGTTTTCGTCTCCAAAATCCAGCCCTAGATAATTAAATAATTCGTTCTTAAGACTGCCGACAGAGTTCGGAAAGAGAAACCCAGTTATAATAACCAGTAAAAGGCACATAAACAGGACAACACTTATCGAGGCGACGTTTTTTTCTGAAACCTCTGATCTATTCATGAATGCCCTCCTGAATAGAATAACAGGCAGAATTTTTTTTCTGTCAGTGAAAACATCTCTTCAGGTATCCTTTGCTAGTTTTTTAAAACGGGTCTCTTAATCCTTTTATCCAGGCAGTTAAACAAGTTTAAGGTCCCGTGTAACTTTATCTATAATCTCTTCTTTTGCCGGTCCGATCCCCAGAACTGTGACTGTTCCAGGAGGAATCTCCGTTAGACCTGCATCCTGTATAAGGGCGGTAGGAAGCCCTTCTCGTCTTGCTTTTTCCTTTAGTTCATAAAGGTCCTTAAGGGTGGGAACTTTCAAGACAACTTTTTTTTGTCCACCTTCCTTCCATTTTTCAAGGTCGCTTTTGCTTGCCCATTCAGCCGCAGAAAGTGCAGCGTGAGCTACCTGTACTGCAAACTTGCCTTTAGAAAGTTTCAGGTCTTCCCGGGTAACTATACACTGTTTATATTCACTCATCTTTTGCCTCGGGCTTATTCAAAGGCAGCCTATATCTTAAATGTTTTCTGTGCAATTGATTATCCTCAGACTGCCGGTTATCAGAAAGCTTCAGACCTATGGGCTGCTTTTAATATTTTCACAGATCTGGTGGTTTAAAGGTTTGATAGCTTACAGATAATTAATTCCTTTATTAAATATCTTTTTAAAATATGTTATACTACCTCCACTAACATTTATAGTTATTCATAAAATATTTTGAAGGTATTCTATAATATACCCGGCAGGATTTATGCCCCATGCATCAAAAATCCCTTTTCCTGAAGGTGTTCCATTGACCTCAAGTATCCTGGGACCCTTCCTGTTTTCATTGCATTGACCTTTAACTTTTTTATTTTTGTTTTCATCCAGGTCTTCCGGGCCTTCTATAATATCAATGCCTGCAAATGTCGTGCCAATTGCAAGGGAAGCTCTTTCAGCAATTTCTTTCTGCTCATCGGTAAGCACACACCTATCCGAACTTCCTCCCTGGCTCAGGTTGTTCACCCAGGAACCAGCAGCAGCTTTTCTGTAAATCGCACCTATGGCAGTGCCGCCTACAACAAAAGCCCTTATATCCCTCCCTGGGTTTTCTATGAATTCCTGGATATAGAGCATCCCTTTCTCTTCGAGCAGCTTTTCAAGAGTTTCTTCAACAGGTGCAGGCCCGGTTTTTCTGTCTGAAAATTGGATTTCCCAATTCTTTACCCTTGCAATATCTTTCCCTTTATATCCAAAAACAGGTTTTATAACTGCATCCCCGAATCCTGATATTACCTTTAAGGCGGCCTCTACACTCTGGACAGCTATTGTCTCAGGCACAGGAAGCCCGGCTCTTGCAAGGAGATAAGAAGCATGGTATTTGTTTGCCGCATTCTGGATGGCATCAGGAGAGTTTATTACAGCAACTCCTTCTTCTTCGAGCTCCCTCAGGATATCAAACCTGAAAGATACCCCTTCAAAAGCCCCTGCGCCCACGTCCCTCACAATGAGTGCATCAAGGTCCGAGAGCAGGATTTCCCCTGCTTTAAATTGGGCGGCTGGCTCAGAAATTCCCAAACTTATCCTGACATCTGCCTTCCTAAGGTCAAGAACAAGAGGAGAAAAGCCTTTTTCCTTCGCTGCACTGATAAGTGCACGGGCTGTCCAGTCTTCCGGGTCGGTAATCGCAATCCCTATTTTTTTCATGGGGTATGATCTGGTGCTTTTATAATCAAGTTTACGATAAAGGCATCCAAAAGGCTAATAGAGACTTCAGGAAAATCTCATCCAATTTCAAATCCGAGTTGTCACAGCGTACCGCTGGTTTATAATGTTTTTATGTGTTTTTCTTTCAGGTCTTCTCTTCCAGGGGCTTAAGTCCCTGTTTTTTGCGGTAATCATTGATCGCCCTGTGGGTAGCTTCCCTGGACACTACCGAGCACTCCAGCTTCCCAGGAGGCAGCCCATCAAGCGCTTCAGCAACATCTTCGTTTGTAAGTTTCCAGGCTTCTTCCAGGGTCTTGCCTTTTATCAGTTCTGTTGCCATGCTGCTGGACGCGATTGCTGCTGCACAGCCAAATGTCTTGAATTTTACATCTTCAATCCTGTTGTTCCGGATTTTCAGGAAAATTTTCATCTGGTCCCCATGAGGGTTCCCGGCTTCTCCGATGCCGTCAGCATTCTCTATTTCCCCAACGTTTCTCGGGTTCATAAAATGGTCCATCACCTTTTTATTATACACAAAACTCCCCCGCTTCCTGGATTGCTATATATTCCTCGGGATTCTCGGCTTTCATTTGCTCTAATCTACTCAAGGATAATCTACTCCAGGCTAATCTACTCCAGGCCCTCTCCCTGTTTTTAAGATACTGACCTGCTTCTTCTAAGATGCTTACCTGTGTCTTTATTCAATTTTCACATGCACTTTCCGGTTTGTAGAATGGAGATATAGCCCTCAATTTTCCAACTGCCTCAGGCAGCACCTCGAGTACATAATCAATATCTTCTTCGGTATTTGCATCTCCAAGGGTCAGGCGCAGAGAGCCCTGGGCGGTTTTTGGCGGCACTCCTATTGCCCTGAGCACGTGAGAAGGTTCAGGAGAACCCGAAGAACAGGCACTGCCTGTTGAGCAGCAGATCCCCATCTGGTCGAGCATGAGCAGCAGGGACTCTCCTTCGATATGCTCAAAGCTGAAGTTCAGGTTATCAGGAAGTCGTTTTTCCGGATGCCCGTTGAGCCTGCAGTAAGGAATTTCAAGGATTCCGGCCATGAGGCGGTCTCTCATTTTCCTTATCTTTTCGTTATGTCCCTCGACGTTTGCAGTTGCAAGTTCTATTGCTTTTCCCATGCCCACGACCCCCGCGACATTCTCTGTCCCTGCGCGTTTCCCTCTCTCCTGCGCGCCTCCGTGCATGTAATTGTCAATTTCTGTCCCTTCTCTGATGTAAAGGGCCCCGACCCCTTTTGGCCCATAGAATTTATGCGAAGAAAGAGAGAGCATGTCCACATCCTTATGTTTTCCCTGCATGTCAAGAGGTACCTTCCCTATTACCTGCACGGCATCGGTATGAAAAGGAATTGCATGTTCTCTTGCAACCTGCCCGATCTCTAATATTGGTTCTATAGTCCCGATTTCGTTGTTGGCGTACATGACCGATATAAGAATGGTATCTTCCCTTATTGCAGCTTCCAGCTCCGCAGGGTCTACAAGCCCGTATCGGTTTACAGGCAGATAGGTTACATCAAAGCCCTGCGTTTCCAGGTATTCGCAGGGATAAAGCACGGCATGGTGTTCGATTGGCGTGGTGATAATATGCTTTCCTTTCTTTTTCCTGGCAAAAGCAGTTCCCTTGACGGCCCAGTTGTCAGACTCGGTCCCTCCTGAAGTAAAGTAAATTTCTTCCGGTTTGGCTCCAAGAGCCTTTGCAAGCTTTTCCCTTGCTGCTTCCACAGCTTCTTTAGCTTCCCTGCCTATTGAATACAGGGAAGAGGGATTTCCGAAATGTTCTTTCAAAAAAGGCAGCATAGTTTCAACCACTTCCGGTTTTATGAAAGTGGTGGCTGCATGGTCCATGTATACTAAGCGCTTTTCTCCCATCATAATTTCTCTCATCATAACCCCCAAGAGAAAATAGGAGCTTGCCCGATATGAATTTATTGTGTGCCCGTTAAAAACTTCCAGTTTGTGTCCTGAGATTAGTAATATCCTGGATATACTATTCGGGATGTGCTGACTGTTTAAGTAACACTACAAACAATTTCATAACATGGAAAAGGTATTTATAACCCGATTTCTTAGTCCGGTCCAGTCAACAGGAGGAAAATAAGATCTTGTTAAAACAATTTACGATTATTCTTAGCATATATTTTCTGGGCGAGCTGCTTCAGAAAGCCTTTGGATTGCCTGTCCCGGGCAATATCCTGGGTATGTTAATCCTTTTTTTCGGCCTGTATACAGGCGTAATTAAGCTAGAAATGATAGACCGGATAAGTGATTTTCTGCTCGATAACCTGGCTTTTTTCTTCCTTCCCGCAGGTGTCAGCCTTATAACCTGCTTTGCTTCGCTTGAAGGAAAATTGACTGCTGTCATCGGTGTTTCCATTCTCTCAACAGTGATAATTCTGGGTGTTACCGGGCTGACCGTAGAATTTGTCAAAAAGTTCCTCCAAAGAAAGGCGATGAAGACGGCTGTTTCAGGGAAAGAGAAGGTTATAGCCGGGAAAAATGCTAAAAAAGCACAGGCACACGAATGAATACAGTCATACGAATGAAAAATTAAATAGGTGAATGAAGTGCAGGCTAGTTTTTTGAATGAGTTTCTCAATACACCGGTTTTTGGAATTCTTATTTCTTTAGTTGCTTTTCAGATAGGTACTCTGCTCTATAAGAAGACCCGTTCTTCTGTCTTCAATCCTCTTCTTGTGGGCTTTGTACTTGTAATTCTTTTCCTTCATTGTTTCAGGATAGATTTTGAGACTTATAACGTGGGAGGAGACTACATTTCCTTCTTCCTCGGACCTGCAACCGTTGTCCTTGCCGTGCCTCTCTACAAAAAAATCCAGCTCCTGAAAAGCGATGCACTCCCCATAATTTCAGGAATTAGTGCAGGCTGCATTGCTGGCATCTCAAGCATACTTATCTTCTCCAGCTTTTTCGGGCTTGATGAAGTCATTACCAATTCTCTCGTCCCTAAATCCGTAACCACACCCATAGGAATAGAGATTTCAAAACAGATAGGAGGCCTGCCTGCAATAACAGTGGCTGCAATCATAGTAACAGGAATCCTGGGTGCTGTTATAGGGCCATTTATATGCCGCTGCTTCCGCATTAATGACAGGGTTGCAGTAGGTATTTCAATCGGTACAGCTGCCCATGCTCTCGGGACAACGAGGGCAATGGAACTCGGGGAAACCGAAGGGGCGATGAGTGGACTTGCAATCGGAATTGCCGGCCTTATTACGGTTTTTCTGGCACCTCTGCTGATTTACATTCTTTGAA
This sequence comes from Methanosarcina sp., assembly GCA_013331265.1. Taxonomy (GTDB): domain Archaea; phylum Halobacteriota; class Methanosarcinia; order Methanosarcinales; family Methanosarcinaceae; genus Methanosarcina; species Methanosarcina sp10923u. Next base: position 18,157 of record DUGS01000204.1, on the reverse strand, counting down.
CCATGTTCTAAGTAAAAGCGTGAAAACAAATTTAAGTGAAAATAAGTGGTAATAAGACAGAAATTAACTCTGTCTTTTTTGCTAATTCTGTCTTTTTTGCATCCATGAAAGTTTTTTCTGCTGCTTCGATGGTATGGGTCACCTGAAATCCGTATACATCCTCATCTGGAAGTTGCCCTGCTGTATCTTTTTCCTTATAATTTCTTTTGCTATCCTCACATAGATCTCTCGAATTTGAGGAATAAGCATGGAAAAACCTATGGTGTCGGAAAGAAATCCGGGAGTGAGGAGGGCAAAACCTCCTATTAATACAAAGAGCCCGTGAAGAAGTTCGTTTCCAGGCATATACCCCTGTCGGGTTGCGTCCTGGATCTGGTGGAGCACCCGAAAGCCCTGGCTTTTTGTCAGGTAAGCACCAAGGCTCGCAGTAATCAAAATAATAAGTATGGTGTAAAAAGCTCCGATTATGCCCCCTATCTTGATCAGGAGATAAATCTCAATAAGGGGAATAATCAGGAATAGGGAAAAGAGTTTAAGAAACATGGTGGTCAGTTCCAGGAATAATTAAATGATTTGCAGGTATCTGTTGTTTTACCAGTACAAACAATTCATCTTAAGTTCTCAGGCAATAAGAGAGTATAGTTCTGGTATATTGATTTTTCGAAACATTATATATAAATTTATTATGATTGGTACGGAGACATCTCAATGGCCTGAGAACCCTCAACTCCAAAATAGTTTTTCAATCGCAGGAAAAATATAAGCATCTCTGCCAGCTTGCCTGAAGGTCCGTCAACTAAGAGGAAAAAAGCGAGAAAAATGCGGCAATTGAAGAAGCTTATGAGAAGTGCAAAATGGAAGTAAATGCCGGAAAAAAGAACTTCATTCGGGAAGATGGATGCCTGCCGGAATCGAGGTTGGTGCGGCACCTGGGATACTGTTTGGAAGCTTTAACCCTGGGCCTTCAAAGGGTTCCCAGGTTATACAGGATTTGTTCCTGAGATGCAAATTGGAGCCAGCGCAGGAAGTTCATAGGATTGTCACCGGGCTACAGGAAAAGCTCGGAATCATTATCTAAAAAATAGGAAAACCAGCTAAATCCGGTGTTTCATCGTCCAATCTCCTTTAATTTTCATCGATTATTATCTTATTCCCTTTCTTCTCAGGCTCTCTTTTAAAAATGATCTTAATTTTTGAAATGACAGATTGCTTTTTACCAGCTAATCTAAAATGGCTATCATCTTTTACTTAATACGACTGGTTATATTCCAATGTCCAGTTTATGCCCTATTAGAAATTTTTTAATTCATTCCATCTCTTGAGGCTACTATCATTCGATATGCTTTTCCTTTCCATTCGTATTTTTAGTTATTTAGTTTTCTCTTTTTCCTTCTAGCTTGTTGTGTCATTTTTTATGTTTTTATAAATAATAGTATATTTTTATCATTACTCCTGTCTTACATTGCTTGATTATTATCAGGCAGAATATATTTATTTAGAAAACCAGTGTCGCTCAATCCAATTACTCTTTTATTTTACGTTATAAAGGGATAGAATGTTATATGATAATTGTAATATTATACTGGTTCTCTTATGCACTATTCAAACACTAATATTATGTCGGATAGTTATACTGACTATTCACTCACTAATATATTCAACTAAATGTAAAACTATACTCTGGATGTTACACTGACAACTCCCCCCTATTTAGAACACTACTCTTCTGAGGTGCCGGAAGTATGGACTTTGATGTTATCGACGACTTTGTGTACGAAGTAATTGGAATAATCGGATCTGACCAGAACAACCTATCCTATGCAGCCGATTTTGCTCTGGAAAAATCAAAAGAAAAATCATTTCCCCCAGAACTCTTGCTTAACCTGTCAGGTGCATGCAGGAAGCAAAAAATGCATATGGAAGAATATGTTTTCGCAAAGGTCTGTTTGATGCAGGCTTCCGGAAAGCTTCGTGAAGAGTCCTGCTATGCACTTGGTATTGCAGCACACGTACTGGGCTTTTTCCATGAAGCCGAAGCAAGCTACCTTAAAGTCCTGAAAGAAAACCCCGAGAATTCAGACGCAAGATGTGCTTATGCTGAGCTTCTTTTAGAGTTTGGAAGGATTGAGGACGCAGAAAGTGAGTATAAAACTGTACTTGAGACCTCGCCCGAAAATGTGAAAGCAAATGCCGGGTACGCTTACCTCCTGACCGAGTATGGGTACTTCAGGGAAGCAGAAGACCGTTATTTGATTGCTCTTACTGGTAACCCGGACTATGTCCCTGCCAGAGGCGGGTATGCAAACATGCTTTTTGAACTTAAAAGATTCAAGGATGCTGAAAAAGAGTACAGGCTTGCAATGAAGCTTGACCCTGAAGACCCAAGCCTCCACCACAATTTTGGCGTTTTGCTCTCTTTCCTTGAGCGCTTTTCAGAAGCCGAAATTGAATACCGGAAAGCTCTTTCCCTTAACCCCAGACACAGGAGGACACTTTTCAACTACGGAAACCTTCTTGCAAGGGAAGGGAGAGTCTCGGAAGCTGAAGAACAGTACCGGGAAGCCCTTGCCATTGACCAGACCGATGCAAAGGTCCATACCAACTATGCCAACCTCCTTGCCCGTTTCGGAAGGAGGTATGAGGCTGAAATAGAATACAAGAAAGCTCTCAGTCTTGACCCTGAAAGTGCTGAGGGACACTATAGCTACGGAAACCTTCTTTCGGAAATCGGGCGCTTCTCTGAAGCAGAAGGAGAATACAAGGAGGCCATTTCCCTGAACCCTTACTATCCTCCACTTCACTATAACTACGGCCTGCTTATGAGAAAAATGAGGCGTTTTGACGAGGCTAAAGTCCAGTATACGAAAGCCATGCAGCTAGACCCGGATATAGGGAGCAAAATGACAGAAACCTGGATTATTCTGGATTAAGGGCAATTAAGCAAATCAAAGATTTAACCGGCAAATATAACCAAAAAATCGAATCAAAATTACAGCAAATTTAAGACACTCTGAAATAATCAACTGGAAATACTTACTGGGAGCAGATTGAAAACCAGCATTAATTGAGCAAAAGTTTGGGGGGAAATCAACTAATCATTTTGGGGGAAACGTAACAGTATCTAAATATTAAATATGTATATGTGCTCTGTCGGTTGTGTTAATTTCAGCCGTTCAGGCGGGAGCAAATACATACCCTTCTCATGGAGTACTTAACTGGTAAGGACAAGATTGGTACTTAGCAGTAGATTGGAAAACCAGTATTAGTTGAGCAAAAGTTCGGGGAGAAATCAACTAATCGTTTTTTTGGGGGAAAATATGATATTCTCTAAATATTCAATATGTATATTAGCTCTGTCGGTTGTGTTAATTTCGGTTGTTCAGGTAGGAGCAAATACATACCCTTCAAATGGAGTACTTAACTGGAAAGGGCAAGATTGGTATTTGACAGATGGAAAAGCAAATCCTGGTAATAATTACTGGGATAATACAGGTGCATGGATAGATAGTCAAAATAGACTGCACTTAACAATTGTAAGGGATAACGACGGATGGAAATGTACGATGTTAAATAGTCAATATACATATCTTTATGGTACTTTCACATGGACCATAGCTTCACCTGTATACTGTTTTGATAAAAACAGCGTGGTAGGACTTTGTACTTATTTAGACGATTGCCATGAATTAGATATTGAAACTTCAAGATGGGGTGAAACCAGAGGAAATCAGCTCTGGTATTCTGTACAACCTTCCAAAATTGAAGGGAATAATCGAGGTTACCTGATCCCATCAAGCATTAGTGGTGAAAACACAATTTATAGAATTGAATGGAAACCCACGTATGTAAGATTTACTTCCACGGAGGCAAATGGAAATGTTATAGCAGACTATAATTATACAAATGTTTCAGGGGTTCCACAACAGCCCGCAAGCGTCATAATGAACTTCTGGTTGATGGCTCCTCCATCCGATGGAAAAAATATTGAGCTTATAATCAGTGATTTTACAACTACTGATGCTTCAATTATAAAAGTGGCTTAATATATCACTAATATTCTTAAAGAATTACCAATGGTGGGCAGGTCCTTTTACTTACGTTGCGGGTATTTTTTCGGCGAATTAAAATTCCTCGATTCTCAATCCTTGACACACTTTCCTCAGTATTTTTTGAAAAATCAACATCTTTCCAGATAACGTTTTTGCACCAGGTCCTAATAATGAATGATCATCATAGAACCCAGTGAGAATTGCATGTTTTTAGCCGTCTATATATGAAAATCGAGAAATTTAGTACAGAAAGTGGGTTTCAGGTTGGGAATAAAGTGAAGAACCCTCACCCTTTTTTGCTTTCAGTTAAATATCTAAATCGTCGTTTCTTTTTAAAAAGATCGGAAATCTGACAGAGGCTCAATAGCAGAGCTTCAATAACTTAGTTCAAGAAAAACTCGTTGAAGAACATTGTAAATCATTTTCATGTGCGTTTTGTTTTATTTCTGACCTTAAGGATTGTCCAGTTTAATTTTAACAACCCTTTTCGACTCTTCTGTATTTCTCTTGTTTTGTATATGTCGTATAATAGTTTTATGGCAATACTGCCAAAAACTATTACTGTGACAATCTCCTGAAGGTATTCCTTCAATAACAACATATTACCACTCTTGATTCGGTTTAAAGAGGAAAAGATAGTGTGAGTAGACTAGTTGGGCAATCATAAACCACGCATAAAACAGCTGCGGAATAAATGTCACTCTTACAATATAGTCCCACTTTTTTGGGTTCTGCACGTATCGCAGTGTGTAAACACAATCCACGTACATCATAATCATTACCAGTATAAACATCGTATTGAAATGATAGGTGCCACTGATTATGTCGTTTAAGGCATAGTACAGCAAAATAGCCTGGCAATATAACATAATCCAGAAGAATATAGAATTCAGGATATCTTTTCTGGTGCTCCTATTCCATCCATGCTCCCATAACGTGTCAATCCCGCCACGAAGCCAGCGAATCCGTTGTTTCCACAAATTTTTCAGACTCAATGGAACAGATGTCCAGGCATACATCCCAAAACCTGCAGCGATGTGGTAACCGAGTTCTTTTAGAGTCATCGTTAACTCATAGTCTTCAGCGATGTTATGCACATCGTACACAGTACAATCGAGTTTTCCGGTAGCTCTACGTCTTGCCATAACTGCTTTTATTGCTTCTACCTTATACACTGTGCACATTCCATGTGCGACTTTAATGTGTGTACCCTGTCCTATTCGACTCCTGTCAAACTCTGCGTATTCGACATACTGCCAGTGATATATTAGCTTTTCAAAGAATCCGTTGGTCACCTGTTTGACGACACCGGCACGAGAACACACCGCACCAAGAAGGGGATCTAACTTAAATTCTATTAATGCTTGCTCAACCAGATCGGGGGCTATTATCGTGTCACCATCGACTGCTAACACGTAATCATATGCATCCAGATCAACACTCTGATAGGCAGTATTCAATGCTCCTGACTTTTTATATTTATTATTCACAGTTTCTATCAAACTTACGCGGTTATTAGTGGCCGCTATACTTCTTACTATGCTTGCTGTATCATCTGTGCTGTTATCATTAATGACAACAACATCGACCTGAAATGTTTGAGTAAGAATGGATTCAATAGTTGAACGGATTACGCTCTCCTCATTTCGCGCTGGCACAAACGCGATGACATTGTTCCGTGGGGGTAGAACTGTTGTCATTTCGCATTTTTCCTGGTGATGTTTTGTGATTAAGTTTTGAATATATACCCACCTTTCGATTATAATTCAAACGTAGATTAAATATAACTTATTAAATATTATTATAGCCTACTTTGACTATGCGTTTGACAGATATTATTTTATATATACATTTTCATATAATATAAATTTATATTGTCTTATTTTCCGTTACATTTGTCATGTAATAAATTGGCTCTTCGCTGTATCGAGCTGATAACTTACATTATCTCCTAAATGTCTAAGTCGCATATCAGAAATTTAGAATAATTTATGGTTGAAAATCACATTCAAGATTGAGTTTTCTCTTTTTTGCGTTGCTACTTTCTAACTGAGCTATTATTTTCAGCCCATACAAAACAACGAAGAACCCCACAAAGCTAGCTAAGGTTCTAAAACGTCATCGGTAAAAATGTTCTAATTTTCAGTGTAGAACTGCCGAAAACAAGATGCAAAGGTTAATTGGTAATTTACAACAGAAGACACAAAGATAAAATTGGCACGGCTTTATCCGACAATTCTGGAGTGACGAGACACTAGCACCCTTCATTAAAGTTTTCAACTTCCAGTATTTTCTATTATACTGGTTAGCTTTCAAAAGTAATGATATTTACTTCTTCTCTTTTCATCAGCCCAAAAGCAGCAGCGTTTCCAAGTCCTACGTAATCAGGGCAGGAAAAAAGAGAAAGAAGTTTTCCATCGAACCACCATTCATATCCGGTTCTGATAGCTGTGTGCCCTCTTATGATTCTTTTTAAACCATTCCTTTCTAAAAAACCGTCAACAATATCAGGCCCGAATTCCCTGACCGTGGAACCTCTTGATGAAGTAATCATTCCTGGGCGTTCTGACGGGTCATTCCATAGATAGGGAAAAGCCCCCTCCTTTGTGATGGTATCAATATTTTCGGTACCATTAATTCCTCCGTGTACACAGAAAGTATGCCCTGAAATCACTGCTGCTACGGGCATCCTTTCATATGTCCTGCCGATGTCTAAAAGAAAATCTCGATCAAAACCAATTTCCTCAAAAAAGCCGTAGTAGATATTCATATCAATGGTTTCATGATTGCCCCTTAGAAGGAAAACATTTTCAGGCTCCTCAAGTTTCAGCTGGAAAAGTTTTGTAAGGACTTCCGTGCCCTGCATCCCACGGTCCACATAGTCCCCCAGAAAAAGGATTTTCTTATAGCCGAGTTTTTCCCTCATTCGTGTAACAAACTCAAGGGCATCAAGGTTCCCGTGGATATCCCCGATAAGCATAATTGAATCAGGCTCAATCCTGAGTACGGCAGATTCGGATTCCAGAACCTCATTTATCTTTGGCAGAATTAGGCGCAATTCTTCTTTTGCTCTTGCTTTCCTGAAGCCGGTTAATGACATGAAATTACCCCGATAAACCCATTAAATCAAATCATTTTTACACTTCGTTTTCACATATTACTACCTGTATGAGTGCTTTCTTTTTAAATCTCAAAGTATTGGTTTTATGGTGCAGTTAAGATTAAGATCTGCTGTATGTCAGAAGATATACCTCTGTATATGTAATACTATACCTGAGTTGGAGCTCTATACCTGAGGTGGAGCTATAAACCTGATTGCATGTATAAACAGGAGTGAAGAACAGTGGAATTTGACATAAGCGAACAGGACCCCGAAGAGATGGATCTTGCCGATGTTGCACTTGAGTATGATGAGCTTGTTTCTGCAATATCTGTTCTTGAAAGAAGGCGGGAAGAGCTCAGAACTCACATCCTGAATACCTTCAGTGAGAAAGGTATTGATGTCCTGAGGGTAGGAAATGTAGAGCTGAGGCAGAAAAGAGTGGACTGGAAACTCTGGCGCATCAGCAAGCTGAAACCTTACCTTCAGAAGCGGGAACTCTGGGAAATGGTCGAGTCCGTTGACCGGAAAAACCTCAGTAAGCTAATTGACAGAGGTTTCCTGACCGAAGAGGAGCTTGAGGGCATGTATGACGTGGAGCCGAGATACAGTCTGCATGTAAAAAGAGTTTAATAATGTAATCAAGCATTCAATGCATCTGTTTTTATTTATCTGGCAGGGCGGAGCAGTTATTCATGGCGTGGAAAGGAAAGGAAAGGAAAGGAAAATATCATTCCCCATTTTCTCAATATATTAATTTATTTCTCAATATATTAATTTATATCTCAATATATTAATTTATTTGTCAAAAACTGCCTTATTTCTTATTTTCGTTTTTCTGGTTTCTTCCGATTTCTGCTTTTTTAACTCCATCTTTTTTAAATTATTTTGACAAATTAATATAGCTAATTATTTATAGCCAGCCAAATAAATCAACTGTAGGCATAAAATTCAGGAGGTTTTTGAGCATGGAAATAGATGCCATAGACAAGCTGGTTTTTCATGTAATCGAGAAGGTTTCTGAAGATGAATGTGACCTCGATAAGGTCGTTGAGTTTGTCATTTCTTTTTCACGTGAGAATTTGCTTTCGCCAGAGACCCTGCTGAAACTCTCCTTTATTTTCGGCAAAGATAAGATGTACAGGGAAAAGTACGTAATCTCCAGGGCATGTGCTTCACTTTTCTCAGGGAAAATGCGGGAAGATGCCCATATGGAAGCAGGGAAAACAGCTTCTTTGCTGGGACTCAGGGGCCCTGCTGCCAGAGAATTCAAAGAAATTCTTGAAGAAAACCCGGAAAATGTAGAAGCTCTCTGCGGATATGGAGACATGCTTGCTGAGATAGGGGAACTGGACAATGCAAGAGTTCAGTATGAAAAAGCTCTTGAGCTCCATCCTTTCCACGTGCAGACGCTCTGTAACTATGGCTACCTGCTTTACAGGCTCAATGAACTGGACAGAGCCGAAGAAGCGTATAAAAGAGTTATTCTCCTCGACCCAAGGCATGTCGAAGCTCACTGCGGGTATGGAATTTTGCTTTATAAGCGCGGGCAGAAAACCGAAGCAAGTTACCATTATACCCGGGCTCTTGAACTTGACCCCAGGCACGTAGAATCAAATTTCCGCTACGCTCGCCTGCTTATTGATAAAGGAGAACCACTTGAAGCCGAAGCCTATTACATAGAAGCTCTAAAAGCAGACCCTGAAAATCCGAAACTCCACCTGTACTACGCCCGTCTACTTGCAGAACATGGTCTTATCCATGGAGCAAGGGTGCACTTCAGGTATGCGCTTAAAATTAGCCCTGAGAATGTGGAAGCTCACTGCGAATATGCAAGGCTGCTTGCCAGGTTTGGACACAGGCATGAAGCTGAAGTCCAGTACAAAAAAGCCCTTGAACTCGATCCAGGGCATTTCGGAAGCCTCTCAGGGTATGGAGATCTGCTTAAAGAAAAAGGGCAGTACGCAGAAGCTGAAAAGATTTACAGGCAGGCAGAATGTTTCAGACAGGATGCGTGGTAATAAGTTAATGAGCCTTGTTTGTCGGCTTCAGGACACTAAAAGCCTGATTCAATAAAGCCTGATTCAATAAAGCCTCACAGGCTCAATTCCCATTTTTTCCATAAGGCAGGCAGGGATATCGAGTACCTGCAGGACCGAGTCGATTATAATTCCATCAGAGGTTGCGACGATCAGTTTTTTTTCGGGGTCTCCACCTTCTGTTTTCAGGTCAAAATCCACAATCTTTGAGGTACGTGCTCCTCCCTGGATCTTTCGTTCTTCAAGTTTGCGACGGATGAAGCCGGCAAGTTCCCCGCTCCGGCTAATCTGGGAATCAAGGAGAAAGGTTACTGATTTTGGGGTGGTTCCGGATAGAAATTCAAGGACTGAGTCAAGGGATCTCTCAATACCTTCAGCCTGACTCTCTTTGCTGAAATAATAACGGGTGTCCCGGATATACCCGTCATCGCAGAACCACATGGGTTCGTTCTTCAGGAGGCTGTCCACACTTAGCAGGACATTGTATCCGTCAAGGAGAATATCTCTATTACTTATGCTATCGCAGGCTATTTTTTTATTGATTCTGGAAACCACTTTTTCAGGGGGCATAATCACCCTTGTGAGGATATGCCGCTCTCCTGCGCTGAGCTGGGAATGTTCAGCCACAAAACGGATTGTTGCGAATTTAGAGTAGCCCCACCGCAGAATGCTCCGGATGTCTCTGGCAGGCTTCAATAATCTTTCTTTCGGATCTGGTCCGGAAAAATCATCAGAACTCTCTGGCATAATGTCTCCTTTCGAAAAGGAAGTTCTTTAAATGAGTGTAGATATGTTATATATACATATTTACGCGGATAAAAATGGCAATCTATGCTACCAGGCAGTCAATTTGCCTGTTTGTCTGTAGGTTATTATTCCGGTTCATAGAAATTAAGCCTGGTTTTCGGCCAGAAGCCAGCTTATGGTCAGGATGTGATGAAGGGCTATGGCTTCGGTGGAGGGTTGTGTTATGGAAGTATTATGGCTTGCTCAGGAAGAGGTAAAAAGTGTTATGGACATGCATTCTGATATGGAGGTAGTGGAAAGAGCTTTCAGGCAGCACGGGCTTGGCAAGGTACAGATGCCCCCTAAATCTTATCTATACTACACTGCTTACAATGGCGACCTGCGGACAATGCCTGCATACCTTGAAGAAGAGAATATTACAGGCGTAAAGATTGTAAATGTCCACCCGGGAAATCCCATGCGAAACCTTCCTACAGTAATGGCGCTGATCATCCTTATTTCTCCTGAGACCGGAGCTCCTGTCGCAATTATGGACGGGACTTACCTGACCGACATCCGGACAGGTGCAGCCGGTGGAATTGCCGCAAAATACCTTGCAAGGAAAGATTCAAAAGTAATCGGGCTTGTAGGCTCAGGAAACCAGGCAAGGACCCAGCTTGAAGCTCTCTGCGAAGTTTTCGAACCCGAGTCTGTCAAGATCAATTCCAGGACAAAAGAAAACTGTGAAAAGTTTATCCGGGATATGGCAGACATCGTGCCCTGTGAAATCCGTTACGAAGAAAGTATTGAAAAGGTCTGCGACTGCGATATCCTTGTTACCACAACTCCCACCAGAAAACCAATTGTGAAATCCAGCTGGATTAAAGAAGGTACTCACATAAACGCAATAGGGGCAGATGCTGTAGGAAAAGAAGAACTTGATCCCGAAATCCTCCTCCGTTCCAAAATTATTGTAGACGACATGGTCCAGGCGCTCCATTCCGGGGAAGTGAACGTTCCCCTCTACAAACACTACATCTCAGAAAACGATATCCATGCCCAGCTTGGAGAAGTCATGGTAGGTCTCAAACCCGGCAGGACAAGTGAAACTGAAATTACAATCTTCGATTCCACAGGGCTTGCAATTCAGGATGTAGCAACTGCTCACCTTGTTTATGAAAGAGCTGTGCATAAAGGGCTTGGCAAAGAGGTACGCATGTTCTGAGACCTGTTTACTATCATATTTGCTTCTACTTTACTATATTTGCTTCTACTTTTTCGGTTTCGACTTTTTTCTGTTTTCGCTGCAGTCCTTTTGCAGTCCTTTATATCACAGGCTGGATAGACTCCGACTGCAAAGCTATTTTTTAAACCTATTTCCCACAGCACATTTTAATTCAAAGAAATTATGATAAATTTTGATATATTCTCCCAGTGAACAAATCATTCAAGCACTTAAAAATACTTGATGTACTTTCATTTTTTAATGCCTGTTATTTGAAGAATTTCATGTGCATTATTTACAATTCTTGTAGATTTTCATACCAGCAATGCATGAGTTTCGAAAGAAACTACTTTAAGGTATCAAGGTTTAAATTCCAACATGCAAAAGACTAAGCTTCTGAAGGAAATCGGCCTAAGTGCCTATGAATCGGCTGTTTACCTTTCCCTTCTGAAATTAGGCGTTTCCGAAGCAAGTACTATCCACAAGGATGCGGAGGTACCCTATGGAAAAGTCTACAGCATCCTTGATTCTTTGGTAGAAAAGGGTTTGGTTGAAGTCCAGCGCTCAAGACCTAAAAAATACAAGGGAGTAAAGCCAGACATTGCCCTAGATCGAATTTTTAAAAAAAAGGAGTTTGAAGTCGAAAAAGAACTGGAGACTTTGAAGCTCAAGATTGATGAATTGAAAAAAATACTGATGTCTATCCCATCTCTTAAAACAAAAGATGAAATTTTCTGGACAACTGGAGTCACCGAAGCAGATATTAAAAAAGTTGTAATTTCTCTCTTCAGCGAAGCAAAAGAGTCATTATGTGTTGTTCCTCATTCTCTAGGAATGCCAGTACTAACTATAATATTTGCTGATTTTGTAAGATTACTTGAGCGAGGGGTCAAAGTCAATATGTTGGTTTCCCCACAATTTAATAACTTTGTTTCTTTTATTTCAAATAAGGATGAAAAAACTGTAGAAGTCTTGAAAAAAAAGCTGGAAATCAGAGCTGTCAAAAGCACTAATTCATATTTTGGGATAGTTGACAATAACCTGGTAATATTGCTTCAACCTCACCCTCTGGATAGAGACAGGCTCGTTTCAGTTGTAAAAATCTGGGATGCTGAGCTTGCCAAAAGCCTTCGAAAAGAATTTGAGGTAATGTGGAAAATGGGGAAGACATTTGAGCTGGGAGAAAAAGTTACGGAATGAATAATTAATTTGGATTTCGCACATGTCTCTTTCAGACTGTGCAATAACCTGTTGAACTCCTCATGCTTACATGTATTTCTCAAACTCTATAATTTCAAAGGAATTCGGTTAACCCCCTCAACCCTCTGGGTTAGATAAGTATTAGCCATTGGAAAAAAATCGTTACTCTTTCTCTATATGCCTTAATAAGTTGGATCCACTCTCATGAACTCTTAACTATGTTGATAGTGCCTCACAATCTCAAACTCTGGAAACGACCTCATCTATCGTGTTTACGTATTTTTCTGTTCATTTACCTGTCTCTAGAAATGAATGCCATGGATTGCCAGAAAACCTGAAGATTTCTTTTTGAAGAGCTACCATATCTTCCGATTCCTGGATTTAATAATAATAATAATAATAATAATAATAATAATAATACACCGGATGCAAGTTGCAAACCGAGTATAATGGCTATATATCAAACTCAGATTCAATGCTAATTATGAGAT
>DUGS01000204.1:3371-5084 GCA_013331265.1 Methanosarcina sp. | reverse complement strand
AGATTGCTTATTAGCCTCCCGTTTCTTGATCTCTTCATTGTTGATAGTCATCCTTTTGACAAACCCAACTTCTGCAGTTGTAGTGTCAGGAAACACTCATCTTGGGGTGGAAGTCTCAGAAATCACCCCTAACCCTGCTAGACCAGGAGAAGATTTACTCATAAAAGTAAACGTAGAGAATACTGGAGACGATCCTGCAAAGAACGTGATAGTAGGAATTGAGGAAGTTTCTCCGTTTATTTTTAAGTACAGCACCTCAGAGATTTATGGTTCCGGGACTAACACAGAACGTTTCTTTCAAATAGGTCAGATCAGGCAGCGTTCAAAGGTAGAGCTGAATTTCCATTTCAGAGTTGATCCAAGTGCTAAATCTGGAGACTACCAGCTTGAGTTCACTATAAAAGACAATAACGGAACAAGTTTTTCTAAAATAATTCCTATTCACGTGGAAGGGAACCCAGATCTTGTACTTACAGGCACCCAAATTCTTTCTGTAAATGAGAACAATTCTTTTTCTGAAGCTATTGTCCCAGGGCAGGAGTTCTACCTGAGAACAGCTATCAAGAATGCAGGAACAGGAGATGCAAAGAATATAAGAGTAATGCTTAATCTTAACGAATCTTCACCTTTAGTTCCGCTGGAAGATAACGTTCACTTTGTTGAAAACTTGAGTGCGGGCAGCTCCGAAAATATATCCTTCAAACTTCTTCTGGGCAGTAACGCTGATGTACAGCCCTACAAAATTCCCCTGAGAATAACTGCATCAAATGATACTGAAACCTTTCAGATAGATAAGACTCAGGAAATTGGAATCAACGTATTTAATCGGGCGAAAATTGACATCTCAAGCATGAAATTTGATCCCGGGACGCCTGTGAAAGGCCAGCAGGTATCGATGATCTTGCGGCTTGAAAATGTTGGAGAAGGTGAAGCCCGTGTCGTGAAAGCAAAACTTGAAGGTCTTGAGGGTAGTGGCAATACAAATGCTTTCCTTGGCCACCTGGATAAGGATGATGATGCACCTGCAGTCTTTACTTTTGTTCCTGAGAAAGCAGGCGAGCAGGGAGTAACTCTTTTAGTAGAATATGAGGATGATTTAGGAGAACACCAGCTTAGAGAGACCCTTACTCTCAACGTACTGGGGAATAATTCAAAAATTCCTTCCGTGAAAGTTCCTGTCTTTATTCTTGCTATACCGGTTCTTGTCATCTTTTATGTAATTAAGAAAAGGAAAGTCTGCTTAAATTGGAAAAAATGCTCTTATGGAAAAGTCTGTCCATGGGGTCGTATGGGTTTTGTTGCCAGTCACTTTGGGAATAAAAAGAAAATAATAACAGAAAAAGAGTCCAACGAAAAAACTGAGAGAGGTGTATGATCATTCTTGAAAAAACGAAAGTTTCCCTGTTCCTTGCAGGCCGTTCCATTATAAGAGGCAACAAAGGGATCACCGCATTTACAATACTGGTCATGACCCTTATCTTTTTGCAGATTGTACTCTTCTCAAGCATTCTAGGTGGAGTTACGATCCAGTTCAATAAGCTCATGGTTGATTACCAAACAGGGAACTTAGTTATCGAGCCTGTGGATAAAGAAAAATATATTGAAGATACTTCGTCTCTTCAGAAAAAAATAGAAGGCCTCCCAGAAATTATTGGATCTTCAGCCCGTCTGAGAAGTTCAGGAGTCGTCAGTTACCAGGGAAAAGAAGTGGGA
>DUGS01000204.1:2887-3346 GCA_013331265.1 Methanosarcina sp. | reverse complement strand
GAAGATACTTCGTCTCTTCAGAAAAAAATAGAAGGCCTCCCAGAAATTATTGGATCTTCAGCCCGTCTGAGAAGTTCAGGAGTCGTCAGTTACCAGGGAAAAGAAGTGGGAACCGTTATTTATGGTATTGATCCCGGGGATGAGTCCCAGGTCACCCATCTGGAATCAGCCATGCTCAGTGGAGAGTTTATAAGTCGCCCTGATAGGGGAGAAATAATACTTGGGCGAGAAGTTTCTGGAGGATATGGAGCCCTTATGGAATCTAAATCCCTTGGTGGAGTAGAGGTCGGAGATACTGTAAACGTCAAAATTGAAGGCGTAAATAGGAAATTTCGTGTAAAGGGCATCTATAGTACTCTCTACTCCAATACTGACTCTTCAGCTTATATTAACAAGGCAGATATGGAAGAAATCCTCGGTGTAAAGAACCGGGCAAATGAAATTGCCGTAAAAACCACT
>DUGS01000204.1:0-2821 GCA_013331265.1 Methanosarcina sp. | reverse complement strand
AATTTCGTGTAAAGGGCATCTATAGTACTCTCTACTCCAATACTGACTCTTCAGCTTATATTAACAAGGCAGATATGGAAGAAATCCTCGGCGTGAAGAACCTAGCTAATGAAATTGCCGTAAAAACCACTTCAGATATCAGTGAAGAAGATGCTCGGATGAAACTGCTTTCCCTGGGAATAAAAGAAGAAGTCCGAACCTGGCATGAGTTTGCAGGCATGCTGAAGACAATAGAAAGTACCCTTAAAATGCTCCGAAACGCTTTCAGTGTAATCGGCCTTCTGATAGCATTCGTAATCATTTTTGTTGTAATCTATGTAAACATCGTAAACAAAAAAAGGCAGATAGGAGTTCAGAAAGCCATTGGAATTGATCAAAAAGTTATCATTACCTCCTTTGTAATCCAAGCCGTGCTCTATTCCTTCATAGGAATTACTCTAGGCTACCTGATTATGCATTACATTATAAGTCCTTACACTATCGTTCACCCTCTCCAGATCGCAGTAGGTCCTATCAGCCTGATACTGGAAAATTCTGAAGCTTTAAGTCGAGCATTCCTTCTATCCCTTGCAGCCATAATAGGATCTTTTATTCCTGCCTATAGCTTGTCTAAAAAAGGTCTTCTTGAATTGATATGGGGCAAATAATTCTATGGATTGTGAACATAATGACAAATAATACTGAAAGTGATGTAATTATCGAAACAAAGAACGTGACACGGACGTTCTGGATGGGGGAAGTTGAGGTTAGGGCCCTCCGAGGTGTGAGCCTCAAGATCAAGCGCGGAGAATTCGTAGCTATAATGGGATCGAGTGGTAGCGGTAAATCTACATTCCTAAATCAACTTGGTCTCCTTGATATTCCAACCTCAGGAACCGTTATTATCGATTCTGTTGACACTTCCAAAATGTCTGAAAAAGAAAAAGGGGAATTTCGTTTACATAATCTTGGTTATGTTTTTCAAGATTATGCCCTGCTGCCCGAACTTTCCGCAATTGAAAATGTGTACCTGCCCTTGGTGATGCAGGGTAAGAGAAAAAAGGAATATCAAAGGGCAGCCTCTACGCTGTTAACTGCCGTTGGACTTGAAGACAGATTGAATCAGTTTCCCTCAAAAATGAGTGGGGGCCAACAGCAGCGGGTTTCGATTGCCAGGGCGCTTGCCCACAAACCAAGGGTCCTCTTCGCAGACGAGCCCTGTGCAAACCTGGACAGTGTGGCTTCAAGGCAGATTCTGGAGCTATTCAAGAAGTTCAATAAAGAAGAGGGACAGACGATTGTAATGGTCACACATGAAGATTGGCATGTGGAGTATGTTGACAGGATAATCAGGTTGAAGGATGGAGTATTAGAGTAGTAATTCACTCTTCATGTTCCTCTTCCCGTATCTCCAGGAATCAATGGAATGAAAGAAGTAATTACCTCATGCAGAGCAGCCTTCGAGCACCTCAATGTTACAATTGAAGATATGGTTGCCGAAGGTGATAGGGTAACTGCTCGTTTCACAGCCCATGGCATACATAAAGGCGATTTTATGGGTCTGCCGGCTACAGGAAAGCAAATAACCATGACTGGTATAGAGATCTTCCGTATTAAGGAAGGTAAGATTGTTGAATTGTGGGGTGAGGCTAACCTTCTCGGCCTGATGCAGCAGCTTGGGATTTTTCCTGTGCCTGGAAAACAGGATGAAAGATAAGCAAATGCTTAGAGTGCTTTAAAGATTAATCCTTTAGCTCATCCCAAAACCAATTGTTCCGCATTTTTAAGCGCATAAATGTCGCTTGATACTGACTCATGCGCTTAAACTTAAGCACATAAGATGTAAGGTCATAGTATTAAATCGCAATCAACTGGCCACTCAGATTTGAGGAAATGCATATATGCACTTAAAAAGACGGAATTCAGGATAAAAAGCAAACTTAATTCTCATAATCTCAGAAATAGCTCTTTGATCCTTAACCGCAAACAACCTTTCCTTAAGCCTTCCTCTCTTCCAAAACCAGGTTTTCTCAAGCTTTAACTCACGGTAAAACATGGCTGTTGAGGATGAAAAGCTTGTCACTTTTAGCTTTTTTTCATTTGGTGACTCCATAAATACACACATACACATGGAAGCCACATACAAAAACGAAGGCTATAGCTATGGATAAGGATGGACCAAATATATCCCGAAAGAGCCCACAAAGCAGTTCAAGTAATACGAATCCAGTTTCTGGGCGTGTAGAAGGATGGTTTGGTACGCTTATCCTTCACATACCCATGCACCTGCCCACGCCTATTGTACAAAGAATATTATTCGCTGACCCAAGCCTTTGCTTTATCAAATTCATTATTACTGAAAACTTTTACTTGAACAGAAATAATAAATTTAAATAGATTGACGGAATCGTTTATCCAGTGAACATCAGAAACAACCGCAACTTTCTCGAATGAAAGTATATGCAATGACACCTTTGAATCTTCCAGGTAAGCATCGAGTGCATAATGTTTAAAGTCCGTGTTCAACTGATAAAGCATACGAATCTTCTTGTGCCTTTGCAGTTTGTCTTTCATTGCAGGAATCAGGACGGTGTCGTAGTCTTCTCCCGTTATCGTTCCACTACCAATAATTCCAAGAACATTGTCTGGCAAACCCTTTATAAGTTCCATCATGATATTTCCCTCCAAAGCTATAAATTATTATTATACACAAGCAAATGAAAGTACTTTTCTCTTTACTTTTTTGGCTGCTGATGTTATTATTACCCTTGGAAGGAAGTTTTTTACCATAATGCATATCTAAAGCCAAGAATCAAGCGTGAACTACTCCTCCCTGTCGGCT
>DUGS01000182.1:10210-12877 GCA_013331265.1 Methanosarcina sp. | reverse complement strand
ATCAATCTCGCTCTTACCCTTTCTTCCGCAGTTTGCAGTTTCGGACACCTCAGTTTTAATGATAATTTTGAATTATATTCTTCTCTAAATTATATTCTTTTCTACTGTATTCATCCCATTCTGGTTGTTATTTCCAGAGAGATGCGACCCCTTAAAGGGGGAGCTAAGAACCGAATACCCTATATCCTTATCGTTTATATATTTTAGGATTACTTTTTTAACTCTAAGGCGTGAAGTCCCTTTCCTCGGAGCGTAGCGACAGGTGAAGGATGAATTTTGGTCAATTTACATGAAATCGATACCCTGTCCCAGCCTACAATTGTTTTATATTCTCATTGTAATAAATAGAGATGGAGCTATATGTACACCGAGAATTTGATACTCTCTTCTATTTCTCTGGAAAATACTCCTCATTTATGGAAAGAGAAAGATATACTGGTATTTTTTATTGATATGGATAATTATGATGCCTTGAGTACGGAATTTCTCAATAATACCGAAAAAGAAGATCTGGGAAAACTTCAAACACTATATTTCAAAAAAAGATTTGTTATTTCCAGGACGGTTTTGAAATATATTCTATGTATTCTCCTTAAAATGGAGTCCGCACTGGACATCTCTACCTATAAAGACAATTATGGAGAAGTCCATATACTCGACTACGAAGACCTGCATATCTGTATTTCCTACTCTGAAAATATTCTAGCTCTTGCAATATCAAAGGTTAAGATTGGTATTGACGTCGAAATTAAAAGGCCACTTGCACTAAAAAATACTTTGAAATACTTCCATAAAATACCATCATGCACTGACAAATCAGTAAGTGGTACTGATCTGTTAAAGACCTGGACTATAAAAGAGGCATATTGTAAATTTTCTAACCGAGGTATGCTTTCCTCTCTAAATGAAGAACCTGACTTCAATAACGCTTCCTATTTTAACTTTTTACTGGATGACAAATATGTCTTTTCTATTGTTACTGAGTCGGATCAGTATGCTTTTAATATAAACCGCCTTGAGAAAATCAACCCTGATTTTAGGGCAGGTTTGTTTATATGAAGAAGCGTAAAACCCCTGAGTTAGCGAGAATCAAGTAACTTTTGTTAAAGAGTTAACTTAAGGCGTTAATGGTCTATAAATACACTACATCTGAAGATATTTGTTCTTTTTCTGAAGATATTTATCTATATAAATGCTCTCAAATTATTTATATAGTTGTATAACATAATTACTTTTGGGTCTTTCAATTAATGGGTAAGTGTGTGTTACTCGCAGTTGATAATCTAATTTAAGTAAAGGGGTAAGATTGTATGGAACAGATCAAAAATGATATCCTAGATTATTTAAAGAACAATTCTTTTATGGAGCGAGAAACGACTATTAGTGATAGCGATTCTCTCACTCAGAACGGGATCATAGATTCTATCGGTTTACTTGAGTTGATAGACTATATCTGTGAAAGATATTCTATCGAAATCCCTGAAGATATGTTGACTCCAGAGAATTTCGATTCTCTAAAAGGGATCACCAACCTGATAACCAGACTGGCGAAGTGAAAGGCATGAGAATTGATGCTTATATCATTGAGCACGCTAGAAAAACTCCTCATCAGATTGCTCTTGAAGAGGGCAAAAGATCCATTTCTTACAGATGTCTCGATGAAGATATAACTACAGTTGCCTCATCTCTTGTTGACTTTGATCACTGCAAATTTGCAATACTGGCTGAGTCCGGCATACAATACATAAAAATACTTATGGCAGTATACCGGTCAGGCAATATTGCAATACCCCTGCCAATCGAATTGCCAGGGTTAAGCCTTGAGAGAATCCTTGATGCTGCATGCATTAATAACATAATTGCAACGAAAAAACTGTATTCAAGGTTCGGAGACGGATTTTTTGAGCGGTTTGGAACCGTTATCGTTGTTTCAGACGATACAGAAGTAGAAACCCTCAGCAAAAGAGTGATACTTGAAAGGAACGACCCCGAACTGAGGCTTGTGCTTTATACCTCAGGCACAACAGGGACCCCTAAAGGAGTTATGCTGAGCGACAAAAATCTGGTCTCAAATGCCAGATCAATAACCGAGGTCCTCAGTCTAACCTCAAAAGACAAAGCTGCCCTGGTAATTTCTCCCCATCACGCTTTTGGAAATTCGATAATTAATTCCCACCTTATGGCTGGAGGCTCGGTCCATATCGGGACAATGAATTTCATAGATCCTGTTTTCAGTCTCATTGAATCCGGAGTATCCATATTCTATGGAGTGCCTAGTACCTATCGTATCCTTCTCAAATATCCGGAAAGATTCAAAAAGGCCTTTACAAATGTCAGGACTGCAGCATCTGCTGGTGGAGCCATGGACAGGGCTATTGTACGGAGTATAAGGGAATTAAGTCCAAACACACGGATTCTGCCAATGTACGGCCAGACCGAAGCTACAGCAAGGCTTGCCTACCTGCCTGCAGAAGATGTGGACGAATTTATCGATACAATAGGAAAGGCGATACCTGGGGTCACACTGGACGTCTTTGATTCGGAAAACAGGCCTTTAGGGCCCGGTATCACAGGTGAGCTTGTTGCAAGAGGGGATAATATCCTGCTTGGTTACCTGAACGATGAGGCTGCAACTGAAAAAAGAATTATTGACGGGTGGCTGCATAC
>DUGS01000182.1:2478-9960 GCA_013331265.1 Methanosarcina sp. | reverse complement strand
AAGGACGATCTCATAAAAGTAGGCGACCACCGGGTCAACCCGAGAGAGATTGAAAAAGAGATTGAGATGAACAATGAGGTTTCCGGTGTTTTTGTTGTGCCTGTATCCCATGAACTTATGGGAAATGCAATCAGCCTCATGGTTATACCAAATCAGGAAACTGATGTCGATAAAATATTTGCTTTTTGCAGGAAGAACCTGCCAGGTTATCTGTACCCAAGGGAGATCCTCTTCATTGACCATCTTCCACTGAGCGAGAATGGAAAAATATCCAACAGGTCCATTATAGAGGAGTACCAGCATGTCAAAGCTAGTATGTAAAAGGTGTGTTCTGGATTCTGATATTCCAGGTATAGAAATCAATAAAGAAACCGGTCTCTGCCACTTCTGTGAGACGTACGTCCCACTGTCTTCACAGGAAAAGGAGCAGTACCTTAACAGGATTGAAGAGCTTTTTAAAGAATACAGCGGCAGGGGCAATTATGATGTGATATTTGCACTTTCAGGGGGAAAAGACTCTTCATACACGCTTTATAAACTCAAAAAAGATTATCCCTTCCTGAAAATACTTGCTGTCCAGTTTGATAACGGGTTCACTTCAGACTATGCCGTAATAAATGCAAAGAAAATATGTGAAATTTCTGGATGCGACTATTTTAAGCTGACAATAGAAAAAAAAGTCTTGTACGAGCTCTTCAGAAAAGCAGCTGAGTCTCATGACGCGTTCCCGAAGTTTGCCAAATACAGGGCAAGTGACATCTGCAATATCTGTATCAGCATAATAAAACAGAAGCTGATGGAACAGGCAATAGTACAGAAAGCGCCTTTTATCGTATTTGCTTTTACAGCAGGTCAATCACCCAATCCCATTATCAATCTGTCATCTAACTTTATACAATGGTCAAGGAACCTTTTTGAAAAGCAGCTTCAAAAAATCGGAATTGATGACAGGGATGAGCAGTTCATTATTAAAAACGAGGTCATTAAAAATATAGGTGATATTGCTCCCTCCATTCTGCACCCGCTTTGTCTGTGGGAATACAGTGAGGACAAAGTGCTTGAGACAGTAGTGGGGCTCGGGTGGAAGCCTCCTGCCCTCGATGACAGCAATTCAACAAACTGTACATTGAATTCTTTTGCATGCTATAACCATATGGAAAAGTATGGTTTCCATCCATATGCCTTTGACATAGCAGGACTTGTCCGAAGCGGGGAAATGTCAAGGGAAGAAGGGCTGGAAAAACTTCATCAGGAACTTTCACAGCCGCTGATAGATGAAGCTGCAGAGAAACTTGATATCAAGATAAATAAGCCGCAAAAAGTCCTGCTTAAACTTTAAGCAGTAAATCTCAAAAAAGAACTGTTTAAGTAAAGGATCAGACAGCTGAATAAATCAGGGGAGTAAGTATGCAGATTGTCGGAAGTAGCGTAGCGAAAACTACCGAGAGTCACGTAAAGAATTTGTCAAAGAACAGTACCGGAAGACCAATGGATTATAGCAATGTGCAGATTCTGAATGAACTGAACAGCGATATTGATGAGCTTGCCGAAATGCTCAAGGGTTTTATACGGGATCAGGTCACCGGTTTTAAGAAAAAAGGGGTGGTTCTGGGGGTTTCTGGAGGTATAGATTCAGCTGTAGCCCTTACACTATGTGTACAGGAGTTCGGCAAAGAAAACGTGTACGGGCTCCTCCTGCCCGAAAAAGAATCGGCTCCTTCAAGCAAGACGCTGGGAGCAGAAATCTGTGAAAGCCTGGGGGTTTCATATGAGGAGGTCCCTATTTCTCCAATCATTGAGGCTCTCGGAATTTATGACAAAAAAGAGCAGATTATTAAAAAGACCTGCCCGGAATACGATTCTGGAGTACACAAAACCTCACTTGTGCTGCCTGATTTCCTTAACCAGGGCCTTTTGAATGTTCCACATATAATGTTGATAAAAGATGAAAAAACGGTTGCCAGGTGCAGGTTGAAAGCAAACGATTATCTGGAATTGGTCAGCCTGCAGAATGTCAAGCAGAGGTCCAGAATGATAATTCAGTATATGTACGCTGAAAAACTGAATTATGCTGTTTGCGGCACAACCAACAAAACTGAACTTATGCTGGGGCAGTTTGTAAAGTACGGGGACGGAGGTGTGGACTTTGAACCTCTTGCAGACTGCTATAAAACCCAGATTTATGCTCTGGCAAAATACCTCAAGGTAAATGAGGAAATTATAAAACGCCCGCCAAGTGCCGACACATGGAGTCATTATACATCAGATGAGGAATTCTACTGGCGCATGCCTATACACATCATGGACCAGTTGCTGTACGCTCAGGAATATAAATTGCCTGTAGAGGTTGCCGAAAAGAACACTGGCCTGCCCAGAGATACCATAGAAAAGGCCTGGAGGCACATCGACAGAATAAGAGATAATACTGAATATGTACGTACTGCTCCGCCTGTATATCATATGACTTGCATAGAGTAAGTTCTTACTTCAAACATGTGCAGTCGGATACTGCAGCATGATTTGAGGGTTTTTACTCTCAAAGACTAACGAAGTTAAAGTCTAAAGATGGTTCAAAACCAACGCCCAAGGTCAATAATATCTGATTCCAATTCCGGTGGATAAGCATGAACACCACAGTCTCCATTGTACGCTGTCCCGACTACTCAAGCGTAAAAAGTGCAATTAAAGAGGCACTTGCCCTGATAGGCGGGCTTGAGAGCATTATCACTCCCGGCAAGCGCGTGCTGCTCAAACCCAATGTGCTTTCTATTCGGGCTCCGGAAGATGCTGTAACCACTCATCCTGCGGTGGTATCTGCAATGTGTGAGTTGGTTAAGGAAGCAGGCGGCATCCCGGTTATAGGAGACGGGTCAGGGATTGTAAAACCGGGTTCAACCACGACTTCGGAGGCTTTTCGTGCTTCGGGAATAGAGGCTGTCGCATCAGCATGTGGGGCAGAGCTTATTAATTTCGAGACTTCGGGTTATACAGAAGTCTCTGTTCCCGCAGCCAGGCAGTTTCCGCGCCTTTACATAGCAAAGGCAGTCCTTGAGGCCGATGTTGTAATCTCGCTTCCGAAACTCAAAACGCATGAACTGACCCTCTATACCGGTGCTGTCAAAAACTTTTTTGGGGCGGTGCCCCAGAAATTCAGAAAGCAGGCACACGCTCTGGAAGACCGTGACCGCTTTGGAGAGGCCATAGTTGATATCTACTCAATAGTTAAACCTCACCTTGCAGTCATGGACGGAGTGGTTGGGATGGAGGGAAACGGCCCTGCTAATGGAACGCCCATTCCTTCAGGAGTGGTCCTGGCAAGTTACGATTGCGTAGCCCTTGACATGGTTGCTTCCGAACTGATAGGGATCGATCCGTTAAAAGTGCCGACAAACAAAGCTGCGCTTTCGAGAGGATTCGGGACCAGGCAGCCGGAAGTTACAGGAGTACCTCTGAAGGATGCGTTTCTCAGGTTTAAAATGCCCGAAGGCGGAGTCACCGCAATGGTGCCTTCTTTTCTTATGAGGATCCTCCGAAAACATTTGACTGTAAAGCCTTTCATCAATACTTCAAACTGCGCACTTTGTAAAGCCTGCATTATGAACTGTTCAGCACATGCAATTGAGGAAATGGGCAAAATACTCAAAATCAATCAGGAAAAGTGTATCCAGTGTTACTGCTGCCGTGAACTCTGCCCTAATGACGCGGTAGAAATAAAGAAATCATTACTGCTGAAGATTATGACCAGAAGCAGAACATAAGAAAATTACCAGATAAAAGGAGACAGGCAGAGAATAAGAGTCTTCAAAAATTATAGCGTTATGAATCTCAATCAGAATTTCTGGATGTCAATTTATCTGACCCATAACAAATCTGACCCATAACTAACTATAGGAAATATATTTATCGGTGGAAAATTAATGGATATGAGTATCAGGTGTTTTTCACCGCAAAATGGGGGGCATTACCGTGACTTCCTTAGTATCCAATAGAGACAAAGTAACTTTCGGTGAAGTGGCTGATCACTATCATAGCAATAAACTCGTCTTTGGAATAAAGTACTTTAAGAACTGGTTTCTGGAACGTCTTGCTTCGTGGTTTCCGGTTCCTTCATGGAGAGCGAAATTTCACAAAATGCGAGGCGTGAATCTTGGAAAAAACGTGTATGTCGGCTACGATGTGGTTTTTGATAGGCTTCACCCAGAGATGATTACAGTGGGAGATTACTCTGAAATAGGAGACCGCTGCATCCTCTCTGCGCATTCCAGAGGCAGCCTGACCACAAGACAGGCATATCCGAGGACCATAGATCCCATAAAAATAGGACGTGGAGTTTCTGTAAATCCTGGGTGTATAATCACTCAGGGAGTTGAGATAGGGGATAACTCGATAATCGGCATTGGCTCCGTAGTTACCCGTGATATCTCTCCAAACAGCCTTGCTCTGGGTTATCCGGCTCGAGTTGTTAAAAAACTCGACGGCGTAGGTGAACTTCAAACCAATTTTAATGATTCTTAATTTCTTTACTTTTTGTATTTTTCTTACTTCTTCTATTTTTCTTCTTCTATTTTTCATGTTTTTTTAATTATAGATCACCCTGCTACATGGTTGAGATTTTTGCATTATTTCTCCCAGAATGGTTATTGAGTTTGTTTATCCTCTGTACGCCGGAGGGCTCAAACCCTGCGCGGCAGGTGAAAAGAAAGAACGTGAAATATTATCATTTGCAGTCATTTCTAAATAATAGCAACCAGTTAATCAGGAGCATCTGATTATGTCCTTGTTACTAATTCGATTCTCCACGTAATTAAATTTTTTATCTAATCCATTTTGTTTAATACCTCTACCGGATTCGAAATCACTTTTCAGCCCTGTAGCCAAACTCAAACCCGAATTTGTTCAAAGCGAATAGCGCCATTAATATTACAATGAAAACGCAGAAAACGAATGCAATTGATACTGTTAGATAGTAAAACAGGCCACCGGCTTCTGCAAATCCTGTGTCCATTATTAAGAATACACTGATGGGTTTATTATACAGTGGGTATAGATAAGCAAATCCCCCTTCGGCAATATCATCCAGGAGCAGGTGTGTAAGAAAAGCAGACTCTGCAAAGATTGCAGTATATACTGCTTTATTGAATTTCCGGTATGCAGCATATCCGACAAACCCTCCAAAAAGGATTGCAGTGAAACTGAACAGTAATGAATGTGTAGGGATCGAGCCAACCGAGCAGTGCTCTAGGGTGTTGTTTATGAGTATATTATATACAACCATCATATCCGGGAACAAAGTGCATAAACCGCCTATGAATACCAGTAACAGCAGCTTTCTGGCATCCCTGAAAGAGAGCTCTCTTCGAGAGAGTGGTCCAATTAAAGCATATAGAGCTGCTGCGCCGATACAAAACAGGAAGAATAGAACATGTACAACAGGATATGGCATGAGAAACCCTTTATTAATAATTCTTTAAACTTTATGGACCTATCTTCTATAAAATTTTAATCCTATATGGGTTTGCTGAACATATTTTGAACTGACTTATTTAAAAATAATATGGGTATAAGCTCAGGCAGATGTGCTCATAAAGGAATAAGCTCTACGAGCAGCCCGTCTTCAAATGGGTGTCTCTCGATAATGAAAAGCTTTGTCCCTGAGGGTTCAAGTTCTTCTTTAAGCCCATCCTTAAGGTCTTCAAGCACCCACCAGGCTATCTCGATTTTCCCTTTTTTTACTTCAAATAGTTCTTCGGGAACTTCGACTTCCCTGAGGATTTCTTCTGCAAGTGCCTGATCTCCTTCATTGATAACCCCGTAAATAAGAGTTCCGTCTTCCGTAATCTCGTCAAACTCTCTTGCGGTGTTTTTTGCAATTCTCTGAAACCTTTTGCGCAGCTGGACTGCATCCTTATAGGTCGAAGAACAGAAATGTACTCTTTTGCAAGCACGGAAAGCATTCTCAGCATGCACGCAGGAACCGGCGGCAGCACATGAGGTATCTGATTCAAGGGAAAAACCGTTTTTCAGAAGCGCTTTAGAGTTATTATCGGAAAATTCCAGTTCGTTGAGGTTGAGGAAAATATCCATTTCCTCTGCAAAGGCTGCGACCTTCTCTGCCCCTTCTAGAGAGGGAATTTCAATTCCTGCTTCCATTCCGAGGTCCTTTGCATTTTTCAGGGCAGCTGCATAGGGGCTGTGCTTGAGTTCTCCCCAGACAGACTGTGGTGGATGGAAGCGGATTTCGTCAAGGCCAGCTTCTGCGAGTTTTTCCAGAATTTCCCTCTCCGGAGCAAGAGAAGTGTAAAGATGAATATGATGCTCTTTCCCAAAAGAGGCCTTAAGCAGGCGGATGTAGTACAGGACCCTATCTACTTTTAGTAATGGTTCCCCGCCAGTTATCCCTGTCCCCAGAGCGTCCATAAGCTCAGCTTCTTTAAGCAAATCCTCATCGTTTTTTACATGCCTTTCATTTGCAAAAACAAGGTCTTTTCCACGCCTTTCGTCGGAAAGCGGGCAGTAAAAACAGCTTTTAGGGCAGAGTCCGGTTACAAAGAGTACCATTTTGGCACCCTGCTGGCAGAGTTTGCAGCCTTCTGAAAGGTAACCGCAAAAAGAGCCTGTCTCATCCTTGGTGAATTTTTCCATACCTGAGACTGCATATTCTTTTGTCCTATATAAGGCTTGTTTCCTTATGCTCTCATTGTGTGCTGATGATATGAGTTCAATGAAATGGAATTTTCCGGTTCCGGTTTAGAAATTGATTCCTATTCAGAAACTAATATATCTATCAGGTTCCAAAGGTTCACTGATGTCAGAGAAGGACGGATACGTTGTAGTTTTCGGCTGCAAAAGGTGCGGCAAGTGCAGGGACATCTGTCCTGTGGGTGCCATTTACGAAGAAAACGAGCTTGCAAAAATTGATCCTGAAAAATGTAACCTCTGCATGAAGTGTATAGATGAATGTACCAATCGATCCATCATTTACATGGAGTAATATGAAAATAAGTCAGAACCCGATCGGAACGAAATCAGAATGAAATCAGAATGAAATCGGGATCAAACCAGAATAAGTTTGAATGAAGTGAAGCCGAAAAAAGCCAGAGAAAATCAGGATAGGCGAAATGAGATGTTTACCCCGGAAAAAATGCCATTTAAGGGAAAGATCATGGATATTACAGTCCCTATTTCTCATTCTACCCCAGTCTTTCCCGGAGACCCTGAACCTTCAATCGAAAGTGCCTGTACTCTCGAAAAAGACGGGTGTGCAGTATCAAGCCTGAGTTTAGGGAGCCATACGGGCACGCATGTTGATGCGCCCTCTCATATTCTTAAAGACGGACTCACTATTGACAATTTAAATCTTGAAAACCTTATGGGTCCGGCGGTTGTTCTGGATTTTTCCAGAAAAACTGGGGCATTGACAGACTCTATTCTTGATAAAGCCTGTAACGACCTGAAGATCACTGAACACTTTTCCACTGAACA
>DUGS01000182.1:0-2255 GCA_013331265.1 Methanosarcina sp. | reverse complement strand
TGTTTCCACCGGACATGTTTCTATTCTGCTCCTGAAGACAAAGCCTTGTTTCCAGAAAGAAATAAATTCCGGGATTTCGTGCCTTCCGGCAGGAGAATATGATATGAGAAGGGATCTTGAGGAGTCACCTGAAAACCCTGTTTACCTTGATGAAGGTGTTGCATCCTGGATTGTCCGGAAAGGGTTCAAAACAGTCGGGATTGACAGCTTTTCCGTTGACAGCCTCTCCTCAGAAAATCTGCCTGCCCACCACACACTGCTTTCAAATAACGTGAACATAGTGGAATGTCTTGACCTGAGTTCGGTAGAAGCAGGAATTTATTTTTTCCTGTGCCTGCCCCTGAAAATTGAAGGTTGCGACGGTGCTCCGGCAAGAGCATTATTGATTTCTTACTCCTGATTTTAGAACCGGGCCATTGTATATCTTGTATCGCTGTAGGTGACCATTTCAAACAGGAACTCACCTGAAACTGGGTCTTCTATTACCACTGCCGTGCTTTCCAGGTCTAAAAACGTTCCATTGACTTCCCGGCTGCCGGCTGGGACCCAGATGCCATCCGAGTTCTTTATGCCTTTTATGAAATGGACTGGTGCTCCTTCAAGAAATACTCTCTTTTTAACTCCGTTTTTGTACTGGTAAATAAGTGTGTTATTTTCAGGTATCCATTCCGAATCGGTCAGGTTGCCGTTGCATTCCTTGTCCGGGTCTACTCCGAAACTGATGTACCTGACAGACGGCGGAAGAGAAAAGGTGAGAGTGCACATGCTGCCTTCAGGGCTGTATCTGTCTTCTGAATTCCGGGCGTACCCTCCCTGAATTGAGATAAGTGATAGGGAAGCGGATTCTGTCTGTGCTTTTATTTCCGCGTCCTGAAGGACGGGTGAGGCTGTGCTCCATGCCTGGGCAAGAAGAATCACAACTGCGGCCAGAAGCGCAAGATACACTACAAGTTTAAGGGGGATGGTATCTGTGGCCTCAGTGTCGGAAATAAAATTTTTCATGTAATTGTAAATCATCTTTACATAATTAAAAATTTTATCTTGTGCTCGGGGGTTCTCTGCAGATAAAAACTAAAAGGAAAACTTGAAGATAAAGAACAGGTTAAAGGAAATAACAGGAGACAGCTGATAAAAGAAAGTTTGAACAAAATAATAATCAAAAAATAGAATGAAAATGAAAAATAGAATTTATTGGAAAGGAGGGTTTGGGATAAGCGAGGAAAGTGATGAAAATCTGTTCTGCATACCTTTTTCGAAAGAACAACTTGAGGAAATCAAAAAGTATGCAGCTCTAAACGGCATGGAAGTTGAGGATTTTATAAAAGATGTTTGCCTGACTTACTGTTTCCAGCATATGGAATCCTTATACGGGCAGAAGCCTGAAAGACCTGAAACTATGGTCGGGGCTGCAAAACCGGAAAATGAATTCAAAATCGAGCCAAAGGAAGTAGAAATTAAAAGCAAAAAGCCGGTTTCAAAAGAACTTCTTGACGGTCCTCTTGTGCTTGACCCGCAGTGCATAATGGACCTTTTTGCCATTAAGAGGGAATTGGGAATTACTTCGAACAACCAGATAATCACAACCGCCCTGAAACTGGGCTTAAACCAGCTCAATATAACCCTTGATCTGATCAAATACAGTCCAAAAGAGAAAACGTAACTGTTGTAAAATACGGCTATCTAAGAAATTAGACCGCCGGTTTCCGGAATGCAGGGTTTTTACACCCTGCTTTTAAACCATTCCAGAAAATTATCTACAGCCCTGCGCCTGTGGGAAACCTTATTTTTTTCTTCGTCCCCGAGTTCCCCGAAGGTCATGCCGTTGTACTCAAAAATAGGGTCGTACCCAAAACCGCCTGTTCCGCGCTCTTCATATGCGATCTTTCCTTCAACAATGCCGGGGAAAACAAGAGGCCCCTGTCCGGGTTCGCAATATCCGATCACGGTTTTGAAATATGCCGACCTGTCCTCTTCTCCTTCCATCAGTTTCAGCACTTTCGGGTTCCCGAGTTTATCTTCCACAAAGCGGGAGTAAGGGCCTGGAAAGCCGTTCAGGGCGTTTATGAAAATTCCTGAGTCGTCTACCATTACAGGCATGTCCAGTTTGTTTGCAACATACTGTGCCCCGTGAGCTGCGATCGGTTCAAGGTCATCTTCCTGGAGTTCCGGATAGCCATCTTTATTCTGAATTACTTCAATACCGAAAGTTTTGAGGATGTCCCTTACTTCGGCAAACTTGCCTTTATTTCCAGTAA
>DUGS01000048.1:21375-21499 GCA_013331265.1 Methanosarcina sp. | reverse complement strand
TATCCTGAAATGATTTCGCAGACTTACAACCATTTGGAAGTCTAATTCATAATACAATCGCAGGAGACGCAAAAGGTTAAATGTTGAATAAATTCCAATTTCATTTTGGTATTGTGAAATGATT
>DUGS01000048.1:2579-21074 GCA_013331265.1 Methanosarcina sp. | reverse complement strand
ATGTTTAAAAAGCGAAATAATTTTGGGATAAAACATTATTCGGTTGAAAATATATTACTGCTTTTATTCGTACACTTTGAAGAGGATATGATAAAATCGGTTTTGGGATGATCTCATTAAATAAATTATTTTTCGAGTTTAAACTTTATCATTTGCGCTTCCAGGGTAATATTGCAGCTTCAAATGCCAGAAGAGGCCCAATGAACAACCCTGCCCAGAACAGAAGCCCAGCTATTCCCAGACCAGAGAAGTAAAGCCGTTTTCTTGCGAACCCAGTGCCGTAGCTTTCATCTTTGAGGCTTAAGGCTATTGCAATAACTCCAAGTCCTATACTGACAAAAATTAAAATGAAAGTAATAAAGACTTCTGAGGAAAATGAACTTTTACTCAGTGAGATCAACATCTGGAATATATATGACATTCCTGTGCCAAGAAAGAAGAGACCTGCAAGCATTCCTGATATGCGTGCAGGACTGAATCCGGCTACAGACTCCTTTTTTAAGAAAATTGCTAGAAGCCCGGCTGCAAGAGTTAGCGCAAGCGGAGTAAAGATCAAAAACAGTCCCTGACCCTCCCAACGATAAATCTTTATCTGGCTCAGGGGTACGGATACCCATTCTTTCAAGGTAAAAGTTTCTCTGTATCCCAGAATTAGTCCATAATTTCCTTCTCCTGGGATTTCTCTTTCCTGCAAACCTTTTTCCTGTATTTCATCTTCTTCTTTTCTCGAACCTGCTTCCTGTATTGCACCTACTGCAACGTAATATGTTCCATTTTCCGGAGCTTTGATATCGAGCTTAACAAGCGAGTAAAAGGCACTTGGGGTAAATCCCTCATATACAGGGCTTTCAGGCAGGCTGTAGGAAAGCACTTTTGCACCGTATCTTTCGGGGACTTCTAATTTCTCGGATATTTTTTCTTCGTCCGTAAGTCCTGGTCCGATAAGAATCAGGCTCGGGGTAAAACCCTTATGTCCATCTTCAACGGGAATAGTGAGGCCGAGTACTATTCTCTCTCCTTTCTCCACATTAAAACTGTAATACCGAAGATCTCCTGAAGCAAGCTCTCCGTAAAGCACCCTTGATTTCGAAGGGTCTTCAATATGGATTGCTGCTTCGGGACTTTTCCCGTCCCCCCCGAAGACCGGCACGTGGGCAAACGCAGGAGCGGATAAAAAGGATATAATAACCAATATAATAACCAGCAGAAAAATTCCAGAATACCAGAGGATGCCCTGTCTCATGGACTATATTTTCTCAAATAGTATGTAAATATGTATAAGAATAAAGAATCAGACGCAGAACATGGGTTTTAATTTTTAGATTAAGTAAACTTTTCTCCATCTCCGAAAACCCTTTCTTATATGTGCCAGGAATTCATCTTATGAGAATCTGGGACATACCTCCCGAGAAAATGTGCCGGCAGCACCTTCTCGGAGAGCATCGTGAATTACATGCCTTGTGGTCCATAATAACCAATAACAAGAAGGCTTATGCACACCACCCCGAGACCCTTCGCTGGAAGGGGAAGCTAAAAGCTCTCTATCTGCGGCACGAAGCCCTGGTCAATGAAATGACATCGAGGAATTATAAGCATCATACCCCTCTTGACCCTGCTCTTGCAACAGGAAAAGCTGTGCAGGACGAGTTTGTGAATACCTGTGAGGAACAGGTCCGGATCCTGAAAGAAAAAGGATGTGAATGCAGGGTCTGACTGAAAGTTTCAGAAATCAGCACGGATTACAGCCAGGGTAAAAGGGAATAAGGAAGATACTTTGAAAGCATATACTTTGTGCTTTTTTGGGGTGAATATTAATCGGAAGACTAATTGCTATTCATAGCTAATTAATAATGGGTTTTTACGTGGTTAAAGGATCCAGTCGGGGTGTTTTGTATTGGACAGCTCAAAGCTTTATTCTAATCAAGAAATCGAGACCATGGACAGGGGAGAACTGGACGCCCTCATTGAGGAGCGGGTGCGGTATACGGTAAAATACGCGGCTGAAAATTCCCCTTTTTACAGGAAATGGTTTGAAAAACACGGAGTAAATCCGGGAGATATCAAAGCCCATGAAGACCTCCTTGAACTTCCAATCATCTCCGGAAAAACCATCCGGGAAAACCAGCCGCCTGAGACTAAGGATTTCATGTTCAGGAGTGTGGGCTGGGAGGACGTTTTCACAATCCACGAGACCAGCGGCACGAGCGGGACTCCAAAGAGCTTTTTCCTTACCTGGGAAGACTGGGAGCGCTACGCAGAAAAATACGCCCGTATTTTCAGGTCTCAGGGCTTTGGGCAAGGAGACAGGGTTGTTGTCTGTGCTTCTTATGGCATGAATGTGGGGGCAAACACCATGACCCTTGCCGCCAGGCAGCTGGGCATGAGCATTATCCCCGAGGGCAAGTGCACTTTTCCCCTGCGTGTTATTGAAGCCTACAGGCCGACAGGCATAGTGGGCAGTGTATTCAAGCTCCTGAACCTTGCCCGCAGAATGAAGGCTGAGGGCATTGACCCCAGGCGGTCAGGAATTAACAAACTGGTTGTGGGAGGTGAAGCTTTTGCTGACGAGTCAAGAAACTATCTCTCGGAAATATGGAACTGCCCTGTGTATAATACCTACGGGAGTACGGAAGGGACGATGTGCGGGGAATGCAGTGAAATTACAGGGCTGCATGTTCCTGAAGACTTTGTCCACCTTGATGTTTACGACCCGCACCTGGAGAATTTCGTGCCTGATGGGGAGTGTGGAAGAGTTATCCTGAGCACGCTCCTGCCTGTTGGGGCAAAAACAGGGAACCTTCTCTTAAACTATGATACTGAAGATACTACTGTCGTCCTTACGCGCAAAACGTGCTCCTGTGGCAGGACTCATATGAAAATTCTCACTCCCCAGAGGGAAGCAGAAACAGTCTGGGTTGAAGGCACACCTTTTAATCGTGTGGATGTGGAAAAAGGGGTCTTCCAGAGTGGGAATATGGATTTTCTTACAGGAGAATATGAAGCTTTTCTCTACGGTGCAGAAGATGAGGGAGAAACCGTACTCAGGGTCAGTATGGAATGCGAAAATCCCGAGACCTGTGACAGGGATATTATAAAAGAAAACTTTATTCGCTCTTTCTTTAAATATAAGCCTCCTCTCTCCAGGGCCTATGAAGAAGGTACTTTCAAGATCCTTTTCAACTTCGCAGGACCAGGAGGACTTGATCTGTACAAAATTAAAGGACGACCGAAAAGGCTTGTGGACAGACGGTAATTTCTGAGTCTGTAATTAGCTTTTGTTTTCTCTTCGCTTTATTAATTTGTTTTAAATATTCTGTTTATTTATTTCTTTAGAATTCTTTTCCTTTTGTTTTTATTATTTTTTCTATTTTTGCCTTTCTTATTTTTCTATTGTCATTTTGCCCCTTTCATATATTCTAAAATTTATAGTTCCCAAACATTAATATACTGAGGGATGAATACTCATATGAGTATAACTCTTTTATATTAATGATCAAGTGAAAAAAACATATATAGTATTACTTACATTAAGTTTATGTATTATCATTTGAATAAATTGTAAATTACTCGGTGATACGATGGAAACAGAACTTATGAGGATAGGGGTCTCCCTACCCGATACACTTCTTGGTAAATTTGATGAGATTATTGAAAAAAGAGGTTACTCTTCCCGTTCGGAAGGCATAAGGGACGCCATCAGGAGTTATATCTCTTATTATGAGTGGATGGGTGACATTAAAGGTCATCGTGTCGGGACTGTTGCCGTTATTTACGACCACACGAAGCGCGGGCTTTCAAATGCACTTGCAGATATACAGCACCACTACTCTCACCTGATTAAGTCTTCCGTGCATATCCACCTTGACCATGACAATTGTTTTGAGGTAATTGTTCTCGATGGAGATGGCGAGGAAATTAAAGAGCTAGCTGAATCCATTATGGCTCTTAAAGGGGTAAAGTTCTCAAAACTTACTACCGTAGCCTCAAATGAAAAGATTTAATTCTATCTTTTCCGGATACAAAGCTCCAATAACTAATTGTTCAGGAATGATGAGGGGCGTTAAACTTATTTAATGGGTCAAAGTCCCTCAACTCCTTTACTTAACTTTTCTCAAAATGTCTTTCAATTTGCTTCAGAAGCAGGTTTCCGAATTCCGTAAGGTCATAGATCTGAAAACTGCGTTCTCTCCTTGAATCCACGAGCCCTGCTTCCTTTAAGAGCTTCAGGTGGTAAGAAAGTGCAGAATGCTTCTGGTCCGTAGCTTCAACAAGGACACAGACGCAAAGGCTCTGGACTTCAAGAGCTTTAAGTATCCTCAGGCGGGTTGGGTCTGCAAGGACTTTGAACAGACTGACTATTTCTTCAACATCTTCATTCAGGGCCGTATGAACAGCTTCGAGCACATCTTCAGGAAGTGCATAAGCGTCCTGGACTGCTATTATTTTCTTCTCAGACATTTCTTTCACTCAGACATTTTTTCAGGCTATCACATTCCTTTTAGAGTTTCGGTATTCGTTGAGAGGACCTCTCTCCATCTGAGCCCCAGTTCCGATAAGGCTAGCCCGCCTCCGAGCAATGTGATTGAATTCTTTATAATGTGGTCCAGCACAGCGACAGTAAACCCTAGTTCAGGCCTGATGCCTCCAAGCCCGAATACTGCAGTAAGGGCAACTTCATATGTCCCTATAGCTCCGGGAGTAATGGGAAAAGTTTTTGCAATGTTTCCGAGAGCTACAGCCAGAAAGACCAGGGATACGGTGAATGTTGAAGATATATCCACCCCTGCTGCCGGAAAGGCTTTCAGGACCAGAAAACAGGTAAAAATATCCATTCCCCATATAAGAAGGGAGGATGCAACTACCTTAAGAAAAGATCCAGGTCGGACTGCAACAATGCTCATCTGGTGGATAAAAGTGGAGGCGAATTCTTTTATTTTATTCTGATGTTCTCCCGAGGAATTTTTAGAAATCTTTTCTTTACCATCCTTTTTACCGTGGCTCTCCCTGAAAGATAACGCAAACAGGGCTGCAAAGAAAAGGAAAACTGCAATCCCTGAAAACTGAATAAGGGACTTCATCCAGGAAGCAATCTCGAACCTGTCAGCTACGCCTGAAGATGCGAGTACGGCAATGAAAGTAATTGCAATTATGTCAAAAACTCTTTCTACGGTCAGAGAGGAAAGGCTCGTTGTAAATGCAAGGTCTTTACTTTTTTTCAGGATATACATCCTGCTAAAGTCTCCTATTCTTGCGGGAAGGATCACATTTGCAGATTGGCTGATGAAAATACTCCCTGTAAGAAATCCAAGTCCAAAATGGTTTCCAAGCCTGTTAAGGATCTGCTGGAAGCGTACTCCTCTGAGCGGCCAGGAGGCGCAGTAAACAAGAGTTGCAAGAGCCAGGGTGCCTGGAGAGACCTGTTTGATATTTTCCATAACTTCGGCTGCTCCCAGAAAGGTTGCAGCAAGTGCGAGAATCAGAAGTGCAAGAAAAGCTGTCAGGAATATTTTTCCTTTCCCTGAAAATAAGCCCGGAAAAAAGAGTTCCCACCAGAGGCGGAAGACCTCTGAGCCCATTCCAACAATATCCTTTGCGAAATTGACCTTACTTGATCCTCCATGCCTCCAGTAAACAGGGAACTCAAGGACCCTGTATCCCCCATGCTGGGCTCTGACAAGCAATTCGGTATCCCAGAACCAGTGCTGGTTCTCAATTCCATCGAGCAATTCAAAGAGAGGGTCTCTCCTGAAAGCCTTGAAGCCGCACTGGTGGTCATAGAGTTTTGAATGCAAAAAAAGCCGAACAAGGGAGTTATATCCTCTGCTTGCAAACTCGCGCTTAAATGGCCTTTTTGCATCGCTTTCGGACATCATTCTCGAACCGGTTGCAAAGTCATAACCCTCCACACTTACAGCTCTGATTAGCTTTTCCAGGTACCTCATATCCGTTGCAAGATCCACATCAATATAGCAGAGCACCTCTCCTGAGGCTGCCTTAAAAGCCCTGTTCAGAGCCCTTCCCCTTCCCTGCCGCTCATCGGAATGCAGGTGTTTGACATAGGGGTACTGTTCCGAAAGCCTTGAGGCTATCCGGTCTGTGCCGTCCGTGCTGCCGTCCTCTGCTATTATGATCTCAAAAGAATGAGTTATCTTTGAAAGAGTCTCTGCTGTTATTGAGACCGTGTTTTCTATTCTGGCTGCTTCGTTGTAAGCTGGCAGAACTACCGAGACGCTGGTTATACGAACAACCTCTTGATATTTATAATGTTTATTGAGCTTTTATGTTGAATGCTGTTTTATATAATACTCTCTAAATTTAAAATAATCTCATATTTATAATACCCATTTATGAAATCTGTTTTGAAGCGTATTTATGAAAAGTATTTATGAAACAATGTTTAGATACTGAAATAAATGATATATTTATCTAAAATGTGATTTTTTTTGCTTGAACCTGTTTCTTCTTTGAAAGTGGGAAATTATAATATCATTTTTACGGGTCTTTCTTTAATTTATATATTGTGACTGATCCTTCATAAACCAGCTCAAAATAAGTTTCATTCTTGAATTTATCTTGTTTTACATGATATATTTGCCGTTCAAGCCCACCGATATACACATAGCTTACTTTATATCTATTCATGAGCTCAATCGCTTTCTTTTCACTGTCAGTTGAATAAATCAAGTTAATATCTTCTATCCTCTTTTTTACTTCTGCATGGTCTCTTCCCCAGAACCTCTCATGCCTTGCCCATCCAATGACCGCAGGAAACCCCGTATTTGCAGAAACGCGGCAGGCATAACTGTAGCTGCTGTCATCTTCAGAAGCTTCAAGAATTACCGGTGAGCCTTCAATATTCTCCTGCATCCACCTTATGGCATTGTAGTCTCCCCTGTCCAGTTCTTTCATGTATCCCATTCCGTCAAGGGTGTGCCTGGCGTTCATATCTTTTATTCTCGTGAAGGTTGATACTGCAGGAAAAATGGCACAGGAGATTATCAGGAGCACAAGCACAGCTGTCCATATTTTTTTTATAACTCTCTTCAAAAGCGTTCTGTTTCCGGACTTACTCGAGTAACGGAAATCAAGTTCATAGTACGAATAAGAGGCTGCAACAGCAAGGAAGATCCACAAATGCATGTAAAATTTGAAAACCGTGTTCATACGGGCAAACTTTCCTGAAACAGGGTCGTCAAGGAAAATAACTTCGCAGAGCAGGGCAATAAAGGCAGCTGTTGCTATCAGAAGAGATGCAAATCCTGCTGCGCTTCTTTCCGGAATGTCCTTCAGAAATAGAAACATGGAAAGAGCAAATAGGGGTAAAAGGATCGTAAGCAAGGGAATACTCCATGTTTCTGAAAGCAGTACTGAAGCCCCTGCCACCAGGACAAAAAATCCTATTTTCCTTCCTGAATCCAGGCGGGTTACAAGGAATGAGAAGACCAGAAAAAGGAAAAGCCCGAAAAGGATTAGAAATTTATCAATCTCTGTCCTGGACTCCAGCAAAACAAAATCAAATCCCCCTGCCGCATTGGGATTAAAATCCAGGTAAAAAGGCAAATAAGACAGGAAACTGAAGAGAGAAATAAAAATGATTGAATTGAAAAATTCAGCAACAGCAGCGAATAGATTTCTATTATGGATATAATTCCCGCAATAAAATGCAAAAACAACGAGAAGTGTCAGACCAAAGTATACAGGAAAATCCCAGGAGTTGAATGGAAATAAAAAGCCGAGGGATATTGAAAAGATGAGAAATGTCAGGCTATTTTCAAATATTGAGCTCTCATTTTTCCTGAAATACATATTCAGGAGAAAAACAAGTATAAGCAGCTGAAATGGGATTGAAAGCATATGGGAGTGCAGGTCTCCGTGTATGAAGCTGAAGTACGGAAATTCGTTTATTGTAAAAGGGATGACCCTTGAACTGCTCCAGTAGTATCCTCTTGAGATATGTTCATGCTGGATATACATTGATACGAATTCTATAAGTCCCTGCAGGTTCCCGAGCAGCGTCCCAAAAACCGCAGTCAGGACTCCATACTTGATTTTTCCGCGTGTAAGGTTGTACCCAAGGCCGAAAAAGGCGTTCAGGGAAAGTGCAAATGTCAGTGCAATTGCCAGGTTAAAGAGGATGGAAGGGTTTACGGCACTGAGTTTTCCAATTACTGCTACAGAAAGATATCCGAAATAGTAATAAAAATCCATGAGCCCGCCTGCAAACCAGGGGTCTGGAGGAGGAAACGAAGTGGTTCTCATCACTGCGTTCAAAAATGCAAAGTCCATAAATTTTTCGTGTCTGTATATCTCGGGCAGGTGCATGCGTATGATCAAGAAAAAAAAGAATCCTGTCATGAACACTAATTCATTCATGAGCAGAATCTTCCTGCTCGGGAAAAGCCGCTGTTTCCTGTAAAGGGTAATGGATATAAGGCAAAGCAAGAGAAATGCCATCAGGACCGCAGTAAGGCTGAAACCCAGTATATACGAAAAAATCCAGGAAAAATAGGTGATAAGTATAATTCCAAGAATTCTGGATACAGAATATCCTCCGTCAGCAAGCCTGTTTCCTGCACTTTTAGCGAGCGGAGCCGAAATAACACTCAGAGCTTCTATAAGAAAAAACCATAAAATAATATGTAAATATTCTAACACTGTCCCCCTCTCCTAAGTGCAAAGTGAAGCCTTTCCGTTGAGGTCCACTCTTCAGTTTACTGGTAAAATACGGTTCCTGAGGTCTGCTTTAAACTGAAGCCCCAAACTTCAAGCCTGAAGCACTCTCCAAACCACGGCTGTAATTCGTCCCCTCCTCAAACTACACCGCTGAAAATTTCATTTAACTGCAATACCAACATATTTTCCATATGTTGCATTCTGCAAAAGTTCCTGAGTTCTTCTGTAAAAAACACATCCGGAGCCCCCGATTTGATCCGGAATAGCTTTTACGAGCCAGGAAAGCCTCAAGAAGTTCCTTAAAAATGTCCCCACTGGTCTTATTTTCGTTTTTTTAAATTTATAAGGAGAGACATATATTGATTATTATATATTGTTAATATACTTATATTTCTATCGAGCGGGAACTTATTTTTCTTTTCTTTCCTGTTTTATTCTTAGAAGCGGCCTCTAAAATTATTTTAAACAAATTCACAACTCATTTGCTATGAGATTTGTTATCTTAAAATAGGTCTTTGTAAATAATGGTAGCCATGAAAATGCAGATTTACGGAAAAGCGGCAGATGCATGCGGAGGCGAGTGCTTTGATGTTAAAAACCCAGCAACGGGCGAACTTCTCGAACAGGTTCCTAGAGGCACAGAAGATGATGTTTCCCTTGCGATAGAAGCCGCGGATTTAGCTTTTGAAGGCTGGGCTTCCACATCTCCACAGCAGAGAGGCATGATTTTTTACAGGGCGGCAGGACTTGTCAGGCAGAGGAAGGAAGAACTTGCTGTCCTGCTCACACAGGAACAGGGAAAACCTCTTGCAGAAGCCAGAAGCGAAATCGAGGGCTTTGCACACGTGCTTGAATACTACTGCGGGCTTGCAAGCAGTTTGCGAGGAGATTTCGTTCCTGTTCCGGGAAATGGGTATGCTTTTACCGTAAAGAAGCCTCTGGGGATCTGTGCGGCTATAATACCCTGGAATATGCCTGCCCTGATTATGGGCTGGAAAATTGCCCCTGCCTTGATTTCAGGCAATACTTTTGTGCTGAAACCGGCAAGCAATACCCCACTTACAAACCTTACACTTGCTTCCATTCTGAATGAAGCCGGTCTGCCCGCAGGCATCCTGAATGTCGTCACAGGCCCAGGCGAGACTGCAGGAGAGAGCCTTGTGCGTAACCCCAATGTACGAAAAATCTCTTTTACGGGAGAGTCAAGGACAGGAAAAAGGGTAGCCGAGCTTGCAGCCAGCGGGATGAAAAGGGTTACCCTTGAGCTGGGAGGAAGTGACCCAATGTTAGTATGTGATGACGCAAATCTTGAAAGTGCAGTTGCAGGAGCCATTAGAGGTAGATTTTACAACTGCGGCCAGGCCTGTACGGCTGTCAAGAGGCTATATGTTTTTGAATCCATTGCTGAGGAGTTCATAAGAAAACTCGAAGCAGGCGTTAAAAACTTAAAAGTTGGAAACGGGCTTGATAAAACTACAAATATTGGACCTCTAAACAACCGCCACCAGCTGGAATATATAAAAGGGCTCGTAGCAGAAATTGAGGAAAAGGATGGAGGTAGAATAATTACCGGAGGGAAAGTTCCTGAATTCAAGGGTTCAGATAAAGGATATTTCTTTGAACCTACTCTCGTTTCAGATGTTCCCGGAGATTCCAGACTTCTCAAAGAGGAAGTATTCGGACCTTTGCTGCCCATAGTCACGGTAAAGGACATGGATGAGGCAATAGAGGAAGCTAACAGGAGCATCTACGGGCTTGGTGCATCAATCTGGACAAAAGACCTTGACAGGGTAAGGATAGGATGCGAGCAATTGAACGCAGGGATAATATGGGTCAACCAGCACCTGAAGGTAGCTCCAGAAGTTCCTTTCGGAGGAGTTAAAGAGAGCGGGTTCGGAAGAGAAAACGGGCCTGACATCCTTTCCGAATATCTGGACACCAGAACCATAATGTTAAAAACCTGAATCCTGTAAAACAGAATCCGATAAACAGAGTTCGGTAAACAGAATTTGTTAAAAATAGTTTAATAAATTTATTTGTTTGAAAGTATAAAATAAAGATTTTCGATGAGCCTTATCAGCCGGCTCACCGAGTTTCTTCAGTACACCGGTGTTTAATCTTCATAGTTTACTTTTTGTACTTGGGCAGAAGCTGCATGAATTCTGAAGCTTCCATTACCGGGACG
This sequence comes from Methanosarcina sp., assembly GCA_013331265.1. Classification (GTDB taxonomy): domain Archaea; phylum Halobacteriota; class Methanosarcinia; order Methanosarcinales; family Methanosarcinaceae; genus Methanosarcina; species Methanosarcina sp10923u. The sequence continues at coordinate 10,216 of DUGS01000048.1, read as the reverse complement.
CTGTCAATCACGCAGACATCAGACCAGGGAAGGTTGAATGCTCCGTATGCTTCAGCATTGTCTGCTTCGTAGAGAATGTAATAACGGTTTCCGGAAAGGTCAACCCACTGGTTAATGATATCAATTCCTTCGGGAACTTCCAGTTTCTTAAAGTGTTCAAGGATCTTATCGCGATTCGAAGGGTCCCAGGTACTAACGTCCATGAATAACATCTTTTACCACTCCTCAAATTTTTACGCCGCCCATACCCCTTCCCGGAAGCTCAGGCAGCTTCTATTCAGCATCCGGGTTCTTTTTTGAGAGCTCAGCCTTAATGGAAAACATTTGTGCTTCCCTATTCCATCCCTCTATGTTATGGCTTTGTGCCCCCAAAAAGCCGGTTTACGGCAGAAGTTCAGAATGTTTTTTAGTTTTTTCTGCCTTCCCTTTCTCTGCCACTCCCAATTCCCCATGGTTGACAAATTCGGCAAGACAGGCAGCCTTGCAGAAAGAAATTCTGAAGGCACAGACATTATTATAATATTATCTCTTAGGCTATATAATAGTTCGTCCGAAAGGATTCTTTTAAGTTAAATATCCTTTTTTATATACATAACTTTATTTTTAAGATCTTATATTTAATAGGAGTATTTAACAGGAGATTCCTGGCAATCAGCTTATATTATTCTGAATTTCCAAATGAAATTTTCCAGTTAGTTTATTTCTCTATTCATTTTCTGTCCGCTTATATGCCTTTTATTTTCTTCCCTATCGCTCTTTTATTTCTTTTATATCAGCTTTTAAATCATTTTTACTGGTTTCGGATTCCTTTTTCTTTAATCAGTAATTCCGCTGATTCAAACCCTGCTTTTACCGAACCGTTCATGCTTCTTTCCGGGTAATTGCTTGAGGAGAACATGCCTGCAAGGAAGAGCCCGGAAGTACCTGGAGCGAACGGAAGCACTTTTTCAAGATAACCCTGTTCGTATACCGGAGCAGTATCAATTCTACGGTAAAGCTTTGTCCAGCGTACATCCTTTCTTGAGAATTCGGGAAACATACTTTCAAGCCCTTTTAAATAGGAATCGATAACATCTTCTTCTTTCTGCGTCCAGAGAGAGTTCTTTTCGTCCTGGAAATAGGATGTTACATACACAAGGTTTTCTCCATAATCTTCAAAAGGCAAAAAATTAGTATGCTCGATTACGGCTCCAAAAGGCACATCTGCTTTTATGTTCAGCCAGTAATTTCCGTCCTCCATAAGACTTCTGTCAAGCCCTATCAAAGCGCATACCGTTCCTTGATAGCGAATACTCTTCAGGGTATCGTGCAGGGCTCCGAGCTTGCCTCCGGCAATCGTATCAAGTACCGCTGGTTCTACAGTTGAGATGACCGCATCGCAGGCAATGAAGTCCCCGTCAACTACCACTCCCTGTACGGCGTTGTCTTTGATTACAATCTCCGTTACTTCCCTGTTTGTTCTGATCTCTCCTCCGTTTGCAGTGATCTCCCCTGCCAGGGCTTCTATAAGGGAATTAAACCCTCCTTGCATGTACCCAAGCTTCTCTCCTTCTGTCCCCCTATCAGATCTTATTTTTACCCTCCCGATAAGCCAGGCGGCTGAAACATTTCCTGCGTTATCCCCAAATTTGCTCTTCATCAGGGGGGCAAAAAAGTTATCATACACGGACTTTCCTGCAGTACCGAGAATCCAGTCCTTTGCCTTTATCCTGTCATAGGGAGTCGTATCTTTTATCAGCTTAATCCTTAAGACCAGCAGGCCGAGTTTTGCCAGGTCCAGAATGGAAAGAGGGCTGAAGTGCAATATCTCAACAGGCGTATTCATAGGATAATTCTTACCGTCCACGAAATAGGCGTTTTTTCCCTCCAGCCATAACATTTGCTTTTCAAGCCCGAGTTCTTTTATAAGGGCAAGAAGTTCGGAATCACTCCTGAATATATGGTGGTAGTATTTTTCGATAAAGTATTTTTTTCCGGAATGCTCCAGAGAGTAGCTTGCTGACATTCCCCCGATATCAGGATCTTTTTCAAAAACAGTTACTTCATTAGATTTACAGAGCCTGTAACCTGCTGACAAACCGGCAAGTCCGCTTCCGATTATTACTATCTTCATGTATATTTTTCCTTTTATTCTTTAAATTTTTAAACTAACTTTGATAGCTGATTTTTACAATTATAAAATTTCCATATAGAAAAATAGATGGATTCCACATATCTTTTCTCAGAAGAGATTTTGTAGAATTATGATTACTTGAAAACCCCTTTGCATATCGATATGTCTAACCGATATATACGTTAAACTCATTTCTATTATAGCATAGGACATATTTAATCCAGAGCTATCTGTTTTTAATGAAACGGGGGTCAGGGTTGTACTACGATCAGGAGATTAACTCAGTTTTTGGGGAACTGGGGACATCAGAGAAGGGGCTGAGTCCCGGAGATGCCGAAAAAAGACTTGGAGAATATGGGAAAAACGAACTCAAAGAAAAAGAAAAAGTCTCTTTTTTTGGGCTCTTTATCTCGCAATTTAAAAGTATTTTAATTCTTATCCTGATAATCGCTTCCGTTGTTTCGGCTTTGCTTGGTGAAGCCATTGATGCGGTGGTGATTTTATTTACTGTTTTTCTTGCCGGAATCCTCGGTTTTGTGCAGGAGTACAGAGCTGAAAAAGCAATCGAGCTCCTTAAATCTCTTACCTCCCCTGAAGCAACTGTAATAAGAAATGGGACTGAAAAAAGAATCCCATCAACATATCTGGTTCCCGGAGACATTATTTTGCTTCAGACCGGGGACCGCATCCCTGCAGATGCCAGGATAATTGAAGAGTTTAACCTTAAAGTTGACGAATCCTCCCTTACCGGGGAATCCATGCCTGTCCAGAAGGTTACAGGTGCTCTGCCCGCAGACACTTCCGAAGCTGACAGAAAGAATATGGTGTATGCAGGGACTGCAGTTGCTTATGGAAGAGGAAAAGCTGTTATTACGGCAACAGGCATGAATACCTCTTTTGGAGAGCTGGCCGGGCTTCTGGGGACAATAGAAAGGTCCAGGACTCCTCTACAGGAAAGCCTTGATAAATTCGGCAGATGGATTGGTGCGGCGACCATAGTAATTGTAGCTTTTGTTGCAGTGCTTGGTGTTTTTTTCGGATTTCCCCCTCTCGACATGTTTCTCTGGGGCGTTGCGCTTTCAGTTGCCGCTATCCCTGAAGCCTTGCCTGCGGTTGTAACAGTGGGGCTCGGGCTTGGGGTAAGGCGCATGGTCAAAAGGCATGCCCTTGTAAGAAGACTTCCTTCCGTAGAAACCCTGGGTGCTACGAATGTCATATGTTCGGATAAGACTGGCACACTTACGCAGAACAAAATGACAGTTGAGAGAATGTATGTTAGCGGGAAGATCATCAAGGTTACAGGAGTCGGATATCACCCTGAAGGAAAATTTTTAAAAGAAGATCTGGAAAAGGGAGACTCAGAAATAGGAGATTCGGAGGTCTCCTGGAACGATTCACATATTCGTGTCCTTTTGCTCGGAGCTGCTTTATGTAATGATTCAAACCTCTATAACGAAGAAGATGGATGGAAAATAAGGGGAGACCCGACAGAAGCAGCTCTTGTGGTCGCTGCGGCAAAGGCTGGTTTTGAAAAATCCGAACTTGACCGGAAATATCCTCGGCTTGCGGAAATACCTTTCTCTTCCGAAAGCAAGAGAATGACCACCTTCAATAGACTGGAAGACGGCCCGGGAAGTTTTCTTGATTCCAAACTTGTGGCTTTTTCAAAAGGGGCTCCTGAAGTCATTCTCAGTTCATGTACGAAGATTTTTCTCGACGGTGAAATACAGGCGTTAACCCCTGAACATAAGCAGAAAATCTCCGAGCAGGTAAAAGAGCTCGCTGACCAGGCCCTGCGAGTTATGGCTTTTTCTTTCCGCCCTTTTGAAGAAAGTTTCTCTCCTGAAAAAGTTTCTTCGGGGGAAATCCCTGCAGAAAAGGTCGAAGAAGATCTGGTATTTTCAGGGCTAGCTGGCATGAGAGACCCTCCGAGAGAAGAAGTAAAAGCTGCAATCAAAACCTGTGAGGATGCCGGCATCAAGGCCGTAATGATTACCGGGGACCATAAGAGTACAGCAGCTGCAATTGCACGAGAACTCGGGATTTTGAAAGAAAACGATCTCACTCTTACCGGTTCGGAACTTGAAAGCCTTGACGAATATGAATTTGAAGACAGAGTTGAGAGGGTCTCGGTTTACGCGCGGGTCTATCCTGCTCATAAATTAAAGGTGGTAGAAGCCCTTAAAAAGAAAGGCTATATTGTTGCAATGACCGGAGACGGGGTAAATGATGCTCCTGCCCTGAAAGCCGCGGATATGGGCATAGCTATGGGCATTACAGGTACGGACGTCAGTAAAGAAGCCTCAAGCATGATCCTTACCGATGACAACTTTGCGTCCATTGTCTCGGCAGTTGAAGAAGGGCGAAATATTTTTAAAAATATTAAAAATTTTATCACTTACGGGCTCGTCTGTCATATAGGTGAAGTCCTGATCGTCCTCATAGCGATTCTGGGCTGGCAGATCCTGCCTCTGCTTGCCGTACAGATCCTGTGGATTAACCTGATTACAGACGGGCTTCCTCCTATGGCTCTTTCAGTTGAACCCCCTGACAGGGGACTTATGAGGCAGAAGCCGAGGAATGTTGAAGAAGGGCTTATTACACGCCGTGAAATTGTTGCCGGTTTGGGGTTGGGAGGGCTTGTTGCTTTGCAGGCACTGATAGTTTTAGTCTGGGCTCTGGACAGCGGCTTTTCCATTTCTAAACTGCAAACAATGGTCTTTACACTTGTAGTCTTTTCAGAGATGTTTAACGCCTTCAACTGGCGTTCTGACAGGTACTCTGTCTTTTCTCTTGGACTCTTTACAAACAAAGCTCTGGTCTATGCAGTCCTGACAACAGTGGTCCTGCAGTTGATGGTGATTTACGTCCCGTTCCTTCAAATTGCTTTCAGGACGGTCCCCCTTACCTTTTCTGAGTGGGTGATCATACTGGCTTTAGCCTCCACTACTCTCATTTCTATGGAGATTGTAAAGTACCTGAGGGGAAGGAGGGATGCCGGCCAAAGGGAATCCATATAATGTTTGGTATCTCTTCCATATCCGGGTCTTAAAATGCATGCCTTTGTTACTTATTAAGTTGCGGATGTTAATTCTCTATCCCATTATTTAAAAAACCCGGATTTCAGTTTCGCGGCCGGAAAAAGGGTTATCCGGTTTTTTCCAGTTTGTTGTTATAATAGAGAGTGAAATCTCTTCCCGGACGCAGGGTAAAATTGTAAGAAGAGTATTCTTCTTCGGGAAGTTCCCTGTACATCTCATAGGATACGGGCACGATTATAGCATCATATTTACCGCTCGCCGGTGGTTTTGATGAGTATGATGCTTTTTCATATTCCTGCAGGTACCAGGGAAGGGGCCAGTAAAGATTATTCGGGTCAACCACATAAATCCGCAGGGTTTCAGGGCTCCCATTGAATCCCTCTATTTTTTCCATAAGCTCCCTTATATCAGAGGATGCCTGGGTGTGCGTCATCAGTTCCTTATCCTCCATACTCCTGTAGTAATTTACCGAGATGCACTGGCCCATGGAGATCAGCAGAGTGAGCGCCAGAATTCCTGCCAGCAAAGTGCGGGTTTTGCTGGAGCAATTTGCCTGTCCTGGTTGTCCACCTTCAGTATTTAGAGAAAATACTTCTCCTAGGAACGCTCCTGCCAGGAGTCCGAAAGGCAGGACGATATGCACGACAAGCCAGGGGACTTTTTCCTGAAGATAGGAATAGAGCAGCAGGCTTGTAAGGGCCCAGTAACAGAGGAACAGGAAAAATGAGTAATTCTGTCCTTTATTTCTCCCTTTATTTCTCAGGAAATGGAAAAAACCGGCAGTCCCAAAGAGTATAACCGGAATCTCATATATAAGAAGAATAGGGATATAATAGTAAAAGGGTCCCCCTATCCTCTCTATCCTGTGCATTTCCATCCAGTGACTAAAAGCTCTTTCCACGATAGAGAAAAGAGATACGTCGTACCTGAAAACACTGGAGTAAAAAAACAATATTATAAAAACAGAGAGTGCCCCTGAAAGAATGATCTCAGGAATGTAGGGCAAAATAGTCGAGGCCTTATGGAGAAGGGTCTTCTTCAACCTCAGGTTCTCTTTTTTCCAGTCTGAATAAATCCAGTATAACAAGCCAAGTCCGGCATAAGCTCCGAAGATGGCAATAATGATGTAAGCATTTTCTTTGGAAGAGACGGCAATTGCAAGGGATGAAGCCGTCAGAATGATGTAAGGATACCGCTTTAAACTGTGAATATTGTCGAGATAGCGGAATGCGCCTGCGACAGCAGCCAGGGTGCAGAATACAATTATCATATCATTCCTGAAGAACCTGGAGAAGTACACCATACTTGGAGAAAACGCAAGCAGAAACATTGACCAGAGCACTCCGCTCTTTCCCAGTTCTTTCTTCAGCAAAAAGAGCACAAGAAGAGTTGCAATTCCGAAAAAGACAGGGACAAGACGTGCTGTTGTGTCATTTATTCCGAGGAAGTGAAAGACGGCTGCTGTAGAATGAAACAGGAAAGGGCCGTGGTAAGCTGGATCGTAACTGTATTCCCCGCTTTCAAGCAATTTGAGGGTAAAGCTGGCATGTACGCTTTCGTCATGATGGAAAACTCTTTCTCCAAGCTCAAATATTCTGAGGGCAAGGGCAAAAAGAACGATTAGAAGCCCGTAAAGCCCGTACTTTTTATCTGAGATCTCCAGTGAATTCCCTTTTTCGTTATCTGGACTTTGCTGCATTGTTTCCAAACCTTGGTGATGACTGCTTTTTATGAGGCGTAGGTATATTTAAGGAATAGGATGAAATAGTCTTCCTCATGGCTGAAGTAAGAGTTAAGTTATTTGCAAACCTGCGTGAGGCAGCAGGTACACCGGAACTCCTGCTTTCCGGAGAAAAGGTTATTGATGTCCTTTTATCTCTCACAGAGAAATATCCCGAGTTAAAGAATCTCATTTTTGAAAAACCCGGTGAAAAAGATGAAAGTCCGGTTCTTTGCGGCTCCATTAATATCCTTGTAAACGGAAATAATATCCGGCATCTCGAAGGGCTTGACACTGACCTTAAAGATTCGGATGAAATCGGGATTCTGCCCCCTGTTTCAGGAGGATAACTTTTCAGGGGTCAGGAGTATGGGTAAGATACTTAAAGAACGTACTTCCGTTGACGAGGCTTTACAGCTTTTTCTTGAAAGCTTTTCTTCTCTCAGGCGCACTGAAGAAGTATCACTTGAAGACTGTGCGGGCAGGGTACTTGCAGAGTCTGTAATTTCCGGAAGGGATGTGCCTCACTACAGGAGGGTTGCAATGGACGGATATGCTGTCAGGGCATCTGATACTCCGGGTGCTTCTCCTGCAAATCCCGTACTTTTACAGCTCTCTGATAGCGTGGAGGAAGGAACCTCAGTGTGGGTCCATACAGGGGCTGCCCTGCCTGAAGGAGCCGATGCGGTTGTAATGGTAGAGGATACCGTTACAGTCGGAGATATGGTTGAAATCAGGGCTCAGGTCCATCCGGGAAGAAGCG
>DUGS01000048.1:2037-2397 GCA_013331265.1 Methanosarcina sp. | reverse complement strand
AGGTCGGAGAGGACATAAAAAAAGAAGATCCTGTTTTTGAAGAAGGGCACCTCCTCCGGCCCTGTGATGCTGCAGTCCTTGCTTCTATCGGGATGGAAAGGGTGAAGGTTTTCCGAAAACCGGTGGTTGCAGTCATCCCTACAGGAGATGAGCTGGTAAGCCGTGAGAAAGCCGGAGAAGTCCCTCCTCCGGGAATGGTGTTCGAGACAAATGGGCTTATGGCTGCCCTCTATGTAGAAAAATGGGGTGGAATTCCCATATCTACAGGTATCGTTCCTGACCGCCCTGAGAGCATAAAAGAAGCTATAGAGGCAAACCTTGATGCCGATATGGTCATCCTTTCAGGGGGAACTTCAGTTG
>DUGS01000048.1:1357-1789 GCA_013331265.1 Methanosarcina sp. | reverse complement strand
TCCCTGGGAAAACTGCTTGTGCACGGAGTTGCGGTCAGGCCCGGAAAACCGACAGCTCTTGGAGTCATAGGTAAAACTCCTGTAGTTTGCCTTCCAGGCTATCCGGTTGCCGGGCTTGTTGCCCTGTATTTCTTTGTCCGATCCGGGATAAGGAAGCTGGGATCGATTCCTGAACCTCCTGTGACCGTCCTTAGAAAGCGCCTGGCTGCAAAAATAAGCTCAAAAATAGGATATGTTAATTTCATCCGAGTCGTTTTTGAAGGGGATAAAGTGCGCCCGCTTACGGGAAAGGCAGAAATCCTGAGCTCGGTTGCAAAGGCTGACGGTTACGTGCTGGTGCCTGAACACATAGAAGGTTATGATGAAGGACAGGAAGTGGAAGTCTTTTTGATTGAATGAACCTGTATAGAGAAACGGACAAATAAACGGGCA
>DUGS01000048.1:0-1063 GCA_013331265.1 Methanosarcina sp. | reverse complement strand
CTCGCATTTTTGATAGTCAATCAAATATTTGATCATGAAAATCAGTCCTGAAGCTCCTCTGATTTGGAATCAAATAGGTTTTGGGATAGGCTCAATGATTATTATTGGGAATTAGTTGTTGAATTAGTAAGATCTCTTTTATTTTTAAATATTTTAATTGCTGAAATCAACAAAACCGTCCCTAAAATTATCTGTAATGTACTCACTCCAATTCCAATAAGTATTCTACTACCTATGAATGCTCCAAGAACAGAACCTATTGCCATACAAAACACAAAGCTTAAATTGTTTTTTATAATTTTCATTTCCCCTTTTTGTCTATATTTCATGATTCCAACCAATATTGTAGGGAGACTTACACATAAACTCAGACTGCCTGCTAATTTGATATCAATACCATATAGCAAAATTATTGTTGGTATTATCAACTCACCGCCAGCAACTCCAAGCATACTGCTAAAAATTCCAATAATTAGTCCTGCAAGAAACCCTAAAATAATTCTTATAATTGGTGTCAATTCAAGATAATTAAAGTGGATAAACGAATGAGTTATCATGAAGAACCCAAGAAACATAAGAAAAATAAAGACAATATTATCAAGTTTTTCAGAATTTATCCTGGTTGCAAGTTTGACTCCTACAAAAGCACCAGTTATTGAACCTACTAAGAGATTCAATACCACACCAGAATTTTCCACAACACTAGCTAATGGTATAGAAGAACTCCTAAATATTAAAGAGAATGTTACTGTTACCAAACTTACAATCAAGTTTATAATTATTCCCTGAAATGTAGTATACTCAAAATATCCCACTAAAATTGGAAGTCTAAACTCAGCTCCACCTAATCCCATTAATCCACCGAGTACACCAACTACAGTACCTGAAATAAAACTCCAAATATTTTTCATAAATTCTTTCATTTTTTCCTCTCTTTACATCATTCACTAAAATTGAAACCGATTTTTTTGAAAGACAGAATTTCCATTCTTATATTTCCGTAATTTATTTATTTAATGTCGGTAAACGCTAACCTATTGGTGATGAAGTCCGCCCAGACATT
>DUGS01000128.1:2671-15825 GCA_013331265.1 Methanosarcina sp. | reverse complement strand
CCGTGTTTTGCCGAGACAAAGATTATTGCATTGGCTTTGAAAGGAATCGATGTGCCGAAAAGAATTCCTTTCTTTGAGTCCAGTTTCTCCACTTCTATCCTGTTTGCCCTGGCCATTTCGAGCAGAGTCTCCTCGATACGTTTATCCATACTGAGGAGGGCTCTTGAAACTGCCTGTCTGGAGACTCCGAAATGTTTTGCAATATTAATGTTCGGTATCCCGTTTCGGCGCAGGACCCAGAATTCAAACTGTTTTTCACCTGCCGGAAGGAACATAAGTAAACATCTGGATGTTGACTATATATAGCTTTCTATCTCTTTAATTTTTTGTGTCTTTTGCTTGAAGATTTTTAATCTCTGCCAGAATGTCTGGAGACATTTGCACGATTGTTTGATGATCTGGCCATAAAACATATATTGAAAAAGGTTAGAACTTATTCTCAGACAAAAATATCGATTAAATAATATATTAATAGATAAACTATTCTGAAAATAAGTTGTTAATTCTGGAGACAAAATGAGGTATGATGTGCAGAAAGAAGACCAATTAGTAAAAAACCTGGAAGTCCTGTTTCTTTCGGAAGACTCCAGAAAATTGGTACAGACTCTTTCAAATGCAAATTCAATAAAAATCCTGCAGCTTCTGGAAACAAGAGGTATGTCAGCAGGCGAACTTGCAGAAGAGCTCGGTTTGGGCTTGAATACTCTCAAATATAATCTGGATTCCCTTCTTGAAGTCGACTTGATACGAATTTCAGGGACAAAATGGAGCCAGAGAGGCCGGAAAATAAAGATCTACGAGCCAATTGAAAAAATAATAATCCTTGTCCCTGGCCGCAAAAATGCCAATGAGGCATCAGTTTTTGACCTGCTCATGAGACGGAAGGAAGAAGATTTCTGCATAATAGAAAACTGATTCTTTTTAAATTCCAAAAGAGGTGCTGGATCTGGAAAGGAAGGGCGGATATGGGATTAATAAAGGAGCTTCTTTGATCTGTTCATTTCTTATTTTTTTGATTCTTTGCTCGGGATGCATTGGCAGTACTACTTCTGAAGTTCAAACAGGAGAGCTAAGTTTTACGCTCATACCCGATAGAACCCGGGTTACTGAAGGAGAGCCCTTCAACATCGAGCTTGTACTGACAAATACGGGGAATACAAGCATAAATGTGTGGAAGCTGATGGAACAGATCAGTTATGACATTAATTTTGTGGATTCAAACGGCTCTTATGTACCTTATGAATGCGGTGTGCTTCAAAGGCTCCCATTAACTAACGAAGCCCTTGTGGAACTTCAACCGGGAGAGTCCCTGAGGGTAAACCAGGATTCAAGTTGCTGGATTCTTCCCCAGGGAGAATATACCCTTTTTGCAGAGTATCACACTTCTGGAGGGGAAGATATCACAAAACCTTACTGGTTAGAGCGGATCAGCTCGAATAATGTCAGTGTTTTCGTGGTAGCTGAAAACAACTCTTCTCTTTTAGAATCAGGAATTTCCACTGGAAATGGATTGGTTGAAGTTTTCAGCGCTCCAGATGCCCCCATGACTGTTAGAGTCGGCTCTCTGGTTGAATGCCAGCGTCATGATGATCTTGCTAAAAATCACGATCTTGCCATCACCGGCTCGGTAAAGGAAATTCTACCTGCGAAGTGGAACACTCCTGACAGTAAGTTATCTGAGAAAAGTTTTGAGAACATGGACTGGGAAAATGTGATTTACGGGGCTGTTATCTTTTCTGTAGATCGCTATCTCAAAAATTTCTTCCCCTCTGAAGAAGTTGTTGTTATAGTTCTGGGAGGTATGGTCGAAAATCTTTCCCTGGATGTGGAAGACGAACCTTCATTTGAACTCGGGGAAGATGTTCTGCTTTACCTTATGGAAAATACGTATTTGACTACTAAAGATATTTATCCGGAGCATTTTGTGGTCTTCAGGAGTTTATAAGGTAAATTTTCTTTTACTGAATGCAGGAAAATTTTCAATGAAAGTGAAACTATAGAACTGGAAAAAGTGTTGAAGCTGCTCAATGTAAGTGATCGAGATTCAGTAATAACAATCAGGTGAATTCTTTATGAGAAGTTTTAGAAGAAGTTTAATGCTTGGAATTTCTCTTCTGTTATTGGTACTCATGTCGCTGTTTGTGGTCGTCCCCTATCTCATAGTCGGACCTCCTACTCCTCTTTTCTCTGTTCGAAACCACGATGTCGGAGTCCATGAACTCAGAGTAGAAATCCATGATTCAAAAAATAATTCCGTACTCGACAAAACATACGAGCTTTCAGCAGGAGAGGAAGTTTACCATCCCAAACCCTTCAGGTTCCTGATTCCGGGGTTTGAAATGGCGGATTATACCTTCAAATTTACACTTGACAACAGGTTTACGGAGACTTATAGTACGAATATCCAGCCCTGGAACACTGTTGAAGTAGAACTCTACTCCGATTATGCGGAAGGGCGGCCCATTTTCATAGGAGAGATAACTGTTTGAATTAAGGGAGCGGAGTTTAAATTCCTTATCAAAGATCCCCTTTTGCAGGGGTTTAAAAGAATTATCCAAAAAAAGTATAAAATTAAAAATAGGGCTGAATGAGCTTAACTCAATCAGCTCAGAAATTCAATCAGCTCAGAGGCCGAGCACATCGTCCATTGAATAAATTCCGGGGTTCTGTCCGCAGACCCATTCGGCTGCACGGACTGCACCTTTGGCAAAAATCTGGCGGGAATGAGCCATGTGCCGGATTTCAACCCTTTCGGAATTTCCTACAAAGAGTACAGTGTGGTCTCCGGTGATATCTCCACCGCGCACTGCATGGATGCCGATTTCTTTCCCGCGGGGAGCGATCCCTTCCCTTCCGTATACGTACTCTTTGCCGCCCAGAGCTTCACTGATCACGTCAGCTGCGCGAAGAGCGGTCCCACTTGGGGCATCTTTTTTCTGGTTGTGATGAGCTTCGATAATTTCAATATCGTAATCTGAAAGATACTTTGCAGCTTCCCTGACTATCTTGAAAAAGACGTTAACGCCTACGGAATAGTTGGGAGATATGACTGCACGTACCTGATTTTTCCTGATAGCTTCATCAATTACTGCCCGTTGTTCCTGACTCATGCCTGTAGTTCCTATTATAAGGTTTACTCCGCACTTTGCGGCAACAGGAGCGTTTACAACTGTTGCCCCGGCCGCAGTAAAATCAATAAGGACATCAGCCTGAGTCTTTTTCAGGACTGTTTCCAGGTCTTTGACATCTGAAATCTGGACTCCCAGGTTGCCCACATGAGCAAATTCCCCTGCGTCCTTTCCGATATTCCCTATGTCAAAAGCGGCTACAAGCTGCATATTCGTGGAACAGGTGATGTTTTCTATAATTAAAGAGCCCATCCTGCCACAGGCTCCGAGTACTGCTGCGTTGATCATTCCATTACCCCCAGTTTCCTGAGTTCATTTACAAGCTTTGCCTGATTTGCATCACTAATTGGAGCAAGTGGAAGCCTCAGGTGCCCGCTTGCAAGCCCGACAAGCTCTGCAGCTTTCTTAACAGGAATCGGGTTTGTCTCAAGGAAAAGGGCGCGGGTCAGCGGTGCTATCTCAAAATGGATCTTTCTTGCAGTCTCATAATCTCCTTTGAGGGCTGCATTTACCATTCCCGACATTTTGTCAGGTACAATGTTTGCAACAACCGAAATGACTCCTCTGCCTCCCATGGAAATGATTGGAAGAGTCAGTCCGTCCTCGCCTGAGAAAACTACAAAATCGTCATCTATAGTATGCTCAAGAATCTGAGAAACTTTGGCGGCGCTTCCGCTGGCTTCTTTGATTCCTACGATGTTTTCTACCTTTGCAAGTTTGGTAATCACATCTACAGGCATATCCTGCCCTGTCCTGGATGGGACATTGTAGAGGATCATAGGGATATCTACTGCCTCTGCAATTTTCTTGAAGTGGGCAAGAAGACCTGCAGGATTTGGCTTATTGTAATAGGGAGAAATAAGAAGTACACCGTCAACACCAGCATCTGCAGCGTGTTTTGTGAACTGGAGGGCTTCTCCTGTGTTGTTTGATCCTGTTCCTGCAATCACAGGGACCTTTGCGCACTCCACTGCGATGTCTATTACTTCTTCATGCTCCGCTGCGGAAAGGGTTGCCGATTCTCCGGTTGTGCCACAGGGCACGATTCCTGAAACCCCTCCATCTTCAACAAATGCTATATTTCTTTGTAGGCCTTCCCTATCAATCCTGTCATCTTTAGTAAAAGGAGTGATCAGGGCAGGCATTGTTCCTTCAAACATATAGATATCCCTGCCTGTTTCCCGGAAATTAGTTCTTCATCTATTCATTCAGTATACTTCTCAGTAGACTTTCATGCGTGCAACTTTCCTTGTGACGTAGCCTGCAACCCTGTTTCTAATCATTTTGCTTTCAATGGTTGTGTACTTTGTCACAAGTTCTTTGTTGGTCTCAAAGTCCTTTGTAAAAACGTCTCTGTAGTTTTCAAGTAGGCCGAGTGCGGTTCTTTTGATGTTTGTCTCTCTTATATTTCCCATCAGATCTCCTCTTGGGTGTTTGTTTTTTTATTCCAGTTATTCAAGTTTTTGCGGTTTTTCCAACTATGTTTCCATATGAATTCTGATTAACGTGAAGTCGGGAAAAGAAGCAGTTCCATAATATGGTTTTTCTTCTATCTCCGATTAATGATTTAGCGGAAACTGGATACAAAAATTTGACTATACTGATTTTGTCGACTAATAGGTAACTTGAGATTTATAAGTTTTGGGGTGAAAAAAATATTTTTGAAAACGCTCCTGCCCTTTCTCTAAATATTTTTTCTTCTGTTTATTTCTCTTAACCTTTACCTCTTTAATTCCACATGCCTCTGTTTCCCTTTATTTTCTGTTGAGTCCTGCCTTCTGGCCATTTTTCTTTAACCTGCTGGCCTTAATATAATCAGTTTTTCCCAGGAAACGGTCAACTGTTCCTGCATTTGTGAACACAGGTTCTCTTGCTCCTTTGCGGTTGACAGTAAGCCCGAATAAAACCATGAGCAGACCAATTTCCGGCTTTACTTCAATGCTAATCGCCCCTATAAGGACCAGGGAAGAAGCTGCAAGCCCTTTGAGTGCACCTTTCCTGTAAGAAATATAACCTGTCCTTTTAAAAATTCGGATATCCCGAACTGTCAGGAAGAGGACTACAAAATAGGCAAGCATTGCAATTTCCAGATACATTCTTTTCTCCATTTTTTGGTTTTACACTTTCTGCTCCTTTAAAGCTTATTTTCAGGAGCAGGTGTGAGATCGGTATCACAATATGGTTTCTCAGTATTGCGATACAGATTCTAATATCACATATGGATTAAATTATAAGTGATCAGGGTTATGGATCGCAGTATTATAATCGGGTAATATATACAAAATCAGGTACTCTAAATAGTATATAAAACTAGCTAAAACTAGCTGGTTTGGTTTTTTCTAGAATTCTCTTTTAGCCAAAAAAGCCGAATAAACTGTAGTTTCCTTTGAAGCTTGATAAACACGGTTCGAAGACAGTTAATTTTATTCTATAAATTCAGAGCATCCCCGGGTCAAGGAGCCCGCTCAGGAGTAAAAGCCCAAGGAAAAGGGGCTGGTGGATAAAATATATAGAGAGGGAATGTTTTCCGATCCCGGAAAAAGGTTTCTGAAACAGGAATTTGTCGGTTTCAGGGATTTTAAACTGCCTGTTTCCATCTTTATAAAGAGAGTTTCCAAGGAAAATCCCTGTAAGAAGTACTCCAAACCAGGGAAACAGAGGAAAATAATCAAGGGTTACAAAGCCTTTGGGTGTTAAGCCCAGCCAGAGAAGAGAAGAAAATCCGAAAGTCCTGTTTTTGAGGTAGAATCCTATAATCCCAAAAAAGATACCTAGTAGCAGGTTTTCTTTTCCGTATTTCAGGAAAGGATAGGCAAGTACTGCCGATACTCCGAAAAAATGCAGGATACCAAAAAGGATATACTGCCCGGGAAAGAAAATCCAGGTTATCCCTGTGATTATAAGCCCCATTGAAAATAGTCTCAACCCTCTTCTAAGATATTTGGGAAAATTTTCCACAGGCTTTCCTGATATTCTGCTCTCAAGGTCTCTTGAACGGCTGTCTCTTGAACGGCTTATAGAAAGAGTAGTGCCTGATATCAGGATGAAAAGAAAAGCTGCACCTCTACCCATATAGAAAAAAGTGCCGGACCTTAACTCAAGATCAGCAAGCCCGAAAAAATCGAGGTCATAGAGAAAGTGATATGCAAGCATTAAAATTACGGCTAAACCCCGCAGACAATCAATTTCCCAGAAGCGGCTTGAGTGCCTTTCCATAAACCTTTCTCCACTGCCTGAATCCCTTTAATTAAATACTTCAATTTCCTTTAAAGAAAGCAGTATTTTATATAATCTGCGGGACGCAGGTACAAAGAAGGTATTATCTTTTACTTTTTCATCTTTTACTTTTTCATCTTTTACTTTTTCCTACCACTAACCAATAAAACTCCAAATCCTGCCAGGACTCCGGTAAGTAAATAAAAGAAATTAATGACCTGATTCTCATTTTCTCTGTCCACTGTTTCCTGATCTGCGGACGCCGTCCCTGTAAGTGCCATCAATTCGGAAGTTTTTCTATCTTCAGGCCCTCCGGATACCTGGACTTGAGGAGAAGCTGGAACATCCTGACGAACAGTGGCGTTCCCTTTTGCATCAAATGTAATTTTTCTTTCCGAATTTCCCAGTCTGATTTCAAGTTTTCCTGAAGGAACTGATTCCGTTTGGTATATATAATTAAATTTTCCGTCTTTTCCAGCTTTTAGTTTTTGAACTTTTGTAACCCTCAGGTTAACAACTGAAGCTCCATCTTCTGCCACGCCTTCTACTCTTACTTTATACTCCCCTGGAGAAACCCCGGAATAGGATACAGTAGCAATCCCTTCATCTGCCCAGGCACTTTCTGTTTTTGAGAGAACCATTTTCATCTTTACTTTAAGGTTTTCCACTCCTTCTGCCCTTACAGTAAAAAGGTTATTAAAATTCAGGACCTCGATGTTTTCGAACTCGTAACTATACTCTCCCATATAAACAGGCACTGCCTTTTCAAAAGAAATAGAAACTTCCACTTCTTCTTCAGGTGAGGCAAGCCCGCTGATTACGAGTGTGTCTCCATTTTTTGGGATTTCAGGGCTTACTTCCCAGTCTGTTACCTTAGCATTTGCAGAAGAAACTACTGTCCCGAAAAGAAGGAGAAATACAATGAGCAAACAGAATAGGAGTTTTAATCCAGTCCTGTTTAGTTTGAGCACGTTATACTTCATAACTCCCCTTCCGTGTCTTAACTCCCATTAACATGGTTAAGTTATGCACACTGTCCTATAAAGCTTCTTTTGTAATTTTTTGAACCGTCTCTCATATCAGTCCCAGCCCCGGACCCAGGTGCGGAATTAGTCCGAATAAAAATATGTTTATGAAACCGTGGACCATTACCACGAGAGAAAGGCTTTTTGTTCTGTAAAAGAAATACCCCAGTATTCCTCCTGCAAGAAAAGTATATGCTATTTCATAAAGAGTGCCATAACTTGAATGCATTATACCAAAAAGGAGGCTTGCAAGCAGGACCCCTCCTGCAGGCCCTAAGAATTCTTCCAATCTTGTCTGGATAATTCCTCTGAAGATAAGTTCTTCTATCAGGCTAACTACAAAAATCATTATAATTATGAGTTCCAGCAGGTTAACAGGTGAAAGGTCCGGAATAAGCGGCCTGGGCTGGATAATTAAATACTCTGCTTCTGCGAAGAGCAGGCCTGCAAGCAGAGAGAATGGCAGATAAATCCCCATTTTCTTGAGTAAGTCCCTCGCTTTCTCTCCTGGGATTTCCTGATGAACGGCTATGATGGTTATCGGAATTGTCATAGGTACGTACATGAATATGAAAGAGTACAGATTGGTTTCAAAGAAGATGGGCATTGAAAGATTTACCAACCGAAGAATTGGAAGGAGTATTAATGCCTGGTGGACCTTGCGTATCCCCAGTTCTTTTGAGATTATTATCGAAAATGAAAGGGTGATAAGAAGCAGCGTATAGACTGCTGCGGCTTCTTTTATTCTTCCGGTAAATATTAACAACTCGGCAAAAGCAATAGCAATGACAGGGGCTCCTGCAGAGAATATCTTTTGTAAGAATCCGGTTTTTTCATTAGTCTGCGTTTTGAACATTTTCCCAAACTCCCTCAAAGAGATCTTTCCTGCTTTAAGCTCAGAAGATGTATAGTCTGGAGACGCCATCTTCAGTTCTCCTTTGTGACATTTATCCAGAGGTGCGTGTTCCTGTAGGGTAAACTTTTTTCAGTTTCATTAAAAAGCAGAAACTCCAGTTTCATGTTTTTTCCCTCAACTGATGGAGTAAAAGTGACTGGCTCTTCCCATGTTTCGTTATGGTCAAGGCTGATGTATTTCTGATCCTCCGGAAGGGGCAGGGAGTGATTTTCAAGCCTGATTTCCATTGTATAATCCACAGTTCTATGCTCATGGTTCGTAATCCCTACAATGACTGTCCCGCTGTTCCCTGGTGCTAATTTCGTGGGGTAGTTCTCAGCCGCTTTATCGGGTCCCAGGATGTAAAATTCGGTGAATGATTCTCCTTCTTTGGGATTTCCTATGACATAAGCAAGGCTGCCAATAGAAGCCAGTATGGAAATTGCCAGCAGCACTGCAAAGGCTTTGTCGGCTTTAGAGCCAGTTTCCTCAAGAAGCTCTGCTTTCAAAGTGGCGACAAAGGGTTTGATTGTGACATTAAAAGCTTCAGTTTCAGGCAACTGAAGTCTTCTATAATACCCTGCCCCACTGATGAGAAGTGTAAAAGCCGAAAGGCCTGCGAGTACAGGAACTTCCCTGATCCCCCAGGAAGTATAGTTCATTCCAAGTCCCATGAGAGGGGCTATTGCAATACTTAATCCTAAGGAGAGCAGGGCTCTTTCAATTCCTTCCAGGTCTTTTTTTGCAGGAAGAAGAGCTGTTGTCAGGGCATATCCTGGCAGGAATAGGACCAGAAGAAGTCCGAGGACTGTGCGCAGAAAGCTTCCGCTGAGTGCGGGCACAAGTACGAAAATATCAGTAAGGATCACAAGACCGGCTACGATCAGCAGGTCTAGAGGAAGTTGTCTCTTTCCAGCCATTTTTATCACTGCGAAAATATTTAGTATACGCTCTTTCTATAATTTATACTTATGTGAACTTTCTGCCAATCCTCTCTAAGCCCCTTCTCTAATTCCATCTCCCTATATTTATTCATACACTTGTATTCCATTTATTTATATCTTTTCTGCATTTTTTCAATGTACTTACAGTAATTCGTTTTCAGATTTACTGCTGCAGAAGAATGGAGAATTAAAAAAGGAAATTTAAAGAAGTGTTTAACTGTGTTAAAGAAGTGTTTTGTTAAAGAAGTGTTTAATTGTGTAAATTAATTATTTGACTTAGTAACTTTTTATTAAAACGCTAAATAAGCCGCGACTTTGAAACTGGTGTTTTGAGAAGTTATTAAGTCTTTATTAAGTCTTTATTAAGTCTTTATTAAGTCCCTATTAAGTCCCCTCGAGCTATGTGGAAAACCCCTGCAACAAACTTATATGGAAATCATCTTCTGTTTTATTTTAGAAACCTGAATCCCAATTTTTTTAATTCCCCTGTACCCATAAGGCTTCTTTCTATGAAAAATTTTCCCCTCTAAGGAAACTTCCTTCTGATTTTAATCAATTTTTCTATCTCTTTTAAATATTTTTTAGTTAAGAAATTTCAGGCTTGCATAGAAAATTTTATTTTGTACTTTCCCCTTTTCTCGAAGCATGAAAGTGCTGATTACAGGAGGAGCAGGTTTCATAGGCTCCCATATAGCTGAGTATTTTGCAGAATCAGGGCATAGTGTAAGGATTCTTGACAATCTCACTACCGGTTTTTCCAGAAATATCCCTCAGCACAGAAATGTTGAATTCATTCAGGGGGATATCTGTGATCCCTCTTTGGTCGAAAAGGCGATCTCAGGTATGGATTGCGTTTTCAATGAAGCTGCCCTTGTATCAGTGCCGCTTAGCTGTGAAAAACCAGTTGAGGCTTTCCGGATAAACACTCTCGGAACACTTAATGTATTGCAGGCCTGTGTCAGGGAAGGAGTCGAAAAGTTTGTAACAGCATCCTCGGCTGCAGTTTACGGAAACAATCCCGTACTGCCTAAAAGTGAGGGCATGTATCCTGAACCTGCTTCGCCTTATGCAATCTCCAAACTTGACGGAGAGTACCTGGCAAGAATGTTTTACGAAGAACATGGACTTCGGACTACCTGTCTGCGTTACTTTAATGTCTATGGGCCGCGCCAGGACCCAAAGTCTCCATATGCAGCTGTGATTCCTATTTTCCTGGAAAGGGCAAAGGCAGGGAAAGACCTTGTCATTTATGGCGACGGTCTTCAGAGCAGAGACTTTGTGCAAGTCAGAGATGTTGTCAGGGCAAATGTGGCAGCCCTTGAACACGGAGATGGTCAGGTATTCAATGTGGCTATGGGTAAAAGTGTAACAGTTCTGGAGCTTGCAGAGAACATTATTGAACTGACCGGGTCTTCAAGCAAGATTGTGCATGCCGGGTCAAGGGCAGGAGATGTCCGTGACTCGAGGGCAGATGTTTCAAAAATTTCCGGCTGGTGGAAAGGCGAAATCGAACTGGAAGAAGGACTAAAGAGCCTTATTTAAGTATAAAAAGATTGATTTTTAAAACAGAACACGTTATTAATCATCAGTGTATCTTAAAAATAAAAATTTAAACAGGAGAGATTATTCCTCCTGTTCGTGTTTACTTTTCAAAATTTGTTTCCTCACTGTTTGTATCCTCATTGTTCTCGTCTACTTTTTTCTTTATATATCCTCCAATCAGGACGATTACAAGGAAACCTATAAAGAAACTTGCAGCTTTTGCCCATGAGCTTCTGTTTTCCTTAGAAGGCGTATCAGATTCCACATCTGAATTGTCCTGCTGCCCTGATTCTGGAGTGGACTGGCCCTCATTTCCTGTCTTTCCTTCAATTTCAATTACATTCTTGCTGGCTGTAATTGCAAATGGTGAAAATCCCGGAGTTTCAGCTTTGAAATAGACGTACTCATCATCTTCGTCTACTTTTTCAGTTTTTAAAGAGTCCCATTTGGCTCCATTATAATGCTGAAGGGCTATTGTATCCACATTAATGTGGTTTTCATTTATCCATCCCTTGTTTACCTTGAAGCCCACAACGGCATTTCCTATGTTGTTTGAATTTGCAAAGCCGCTGTTTCCTACCCAGATATTAAGGTATTTGTAGATCTCTCCTTCAGGCCCGGTAGGAGTAAGTGGGGATTTTCCTTTTAGTTCCTCGATAGTGGCTGTAATCTTGCCTGCGGTTTTTTTGGCATCAAACTCGATATAACCGACAGAGGTGACTTCCTTTGTGAACTCAAACTTTACCCTGTGGCCGTTTGAGACAAACTGCTGGCAGAGCTCTTTTGTTTTGACATTTTTCGCAGGTTCAGGTGAGCCTCCTGCTCCTCCACTGCTTCCTCCACTTTTTCCACCTGAGCCTCCATTTCCACCTGAGCCTCCATTTCCATCTGAGCCTCCATTTCCACCTGAGCCTCCATTTCCTTTTGGTTCGATCTCTATATTTTTCTGAGAAAGCCCTACAAGGCCCTTTTCTGGGCTATATGCACCCACAAGGAGGTAATAGCAGCCTACAGGCAGATCAAATGCAGTAAGAGACAGTTTTTTCTGACCAGCTTCTCCTATCGCTATTGCGCCCTTCCCTTCACCTATAAAGGTCTGGATTTCTTTCTGGAGCTCGTTCCTGGTTATTTTTGACCTGTAGTTTGAGGAATTAATGTCGAATTCATCAATAAGGTCTACTTCATTCACTATAACGGAAGTCCCGGCTTTAGTACCATTAGAGTTGATTTCTATGTTTGCTTTGTATGCCTTATCTTTTATGAGTACAGCTCCGTAGGTGTAATTGTTGCCGGTAGCTCCTTCCAGTGACATGGTTATGTCCAGGTCATCTCCTTTTTTTATACACGAGGGTGATGAAATGCACAGTTCATGTTCCGCAACCACAAAGGCTGTTGAAGAAAGGACTGCCATACTTTTATCTTCATTCTGACGGATCATAACGATACAGTACTGGCCTGCACCGAGACGTCCAAGGTCATAGTCTGATATATCCCCGCAGTCATCAAGTGTAGCAGAACATTTTTCATATTGTTCTCCCACGCTGTCATCAAAGAGGTTATTTATGTTCCCAATGTCTCCTGCTTTGAAGGCATCAAAAAGCCCGTATGCGCATTTTGAGGTAAGTTTGAACAGATAAATATCTACTGCGTTTCCTTTAAGATGGGTCTCTCCGTGGAAAGACATACTCACGTTTTCACTTGGGAGAAAAACAGGATGGGTGGTGTAAGAAGAAGTTGAAGGATACGTTATCGTATAAATTTCATTTTCTTCTTTGTTCAAGGTCCCGGATGCTCCCCCATATTCCTTATGTTTTGGACCGTTATATGTGAGTTTTATTGGTTGAGGAAGTTGAACCCTTGTGCCCTCGTTAGGGCATCCCAGAGTGATCCAGTTTCCTTCTGCCGGGTCGCTTGTATGGTCCAGGAAGTAAACCACTTTATCAGTAAAATTTAAATTCGCAATTGGCTCTGCATCTGTTTTTTCACATCCTGCGCATCCCAGAGTGATCCAGTCCCCTTCTGCCGGGTCGCTGATTGGCTCTGCATCTGTTTTTTCACCTCCTGCCATTGCTGGTACAGAGGTTAAGATAAACACTGCCAGTATTAGTATCAATAAACTTTTTCTCAATTACATGCCTCCATTTTCCCCATTGAATTTTTTTTGAACCAGCCTCTGGATAGAATTTTTTTTCTTTCCACAGGCTGAAATTAATATTCTTTTTTCATTTTCTTTTTGAATACAGAATAAGGATTAGAACTGCTGCTACCATTCCTCCCAGAATGTAAACCACATCCACGGGTAACCCTGCTTTTTCAACAGGCTGAGGCTCCTGAACTTCTTTGTTTTCTCCCTGTTCAGTGCTTTGATCTGGATTCAAGACGGTATTATTCTCAGCTTCGGTAT
>DUGS01000128.1:0-2489 GCA_013331265.1 Methanosarcina sp. | reverse complement strand
TCTCAGCTTCGGTATTATTCTCAGTTTCTGCTTTATTCTCAGCTTCTTCCTGGGGTTCTGAGAAATTCTGTTCCGTGTGGGTTTCTTTTTCCTGTGGCGAATAACCTGGTGTAGTAGCTGAAGTTTTTCCTTGCTGAAGGGCTACCTTTTTCGTAATACCTCCAACACTTACTTCAAAGTCTCCAGGGGGAACAGCTTTTGTATTATAGGAGTAACTGAAGTCACCGTCTGAATCTGCTTTCACCCGTTGAACAGCTATTATTTTCAGGTTTACAGTTGAAGACCCCCCAGCATCTCCATCCATTTTTATCTGGTAGGTCCCAGGAGGGACACTTGACTGCGTCACAGTTGCCGTATTTCCGGAAGCTTCTGAACTCTTAGTCACCCAGATTAGCATTTTTACCCTGACATTGAGGTTCCTGGCTTCACGTGCCTGGACTGTAAAGAGGTTATTAAACCCTTCAGGGATTTTCACGTCTTCGAGTATATACTCGTACTTTCCTCCTGATGCCTGAACTGCTTTTTCAAAAGTTACCTGTATTTCAACCTCCTCTTCCGGAGATGCACTTCCTTTTATTCGAAGCGTATCTCCATGAGTGGGGTTTTCAGGGGATAATTCCCAGCTGCTAACTGCCGCAGCTGCAGGTGAAATTGTTAGTAGGGCCAGAATCAGAACCGAAAGAGACGTAATCATAAGGACATGTTCTTTTCGCCTTTTATGCAGATGAGTGGATTTTATCAAGGGAACTACTCCTTTCAAACTAGGATATGCTTATTATTTTTATTATGTAGCTATTTAAATTTTTTGAAAAACTTGACAAAACTTAATATTTATAATAATGCCAATAATCTGTATTTTCATGAATGTATTCTGTATAATTTGTATAAATTTTTACTAACAGTATTCTTAATTAAGTGGGGATTAATTATATATTTTTTTATCCTGTTTTATTTTTGAGGCATATCCTTTATTCTACTAACTCATCTATTTTTTTAATTAATATCATTTGCCATTTTTCTGCTTTCACTTCCTATTATTTTTTTAGTAAATGCATTAGTAATGTAATTTGATGTTTATATTTTTTTCTCGTATCTTTCCGATACACTTTTATAATTTTTTGGCTAATTTGTTGTCATCCAATCCTTTTATTCCTTGTACCCTTGTTGCTTCTTTTTTGTATCCTCTTAATTTTCATAAATTTTTTTAATCACTTCATGCTAGTAATTAACTCTATATCTTATTCTATCTGTTTAATATCTGGAGAAACTTTTTTATAGTATCCAGTCCTTCTATACGAATAATTTCACAAAAAATTGCGTGAAACTAACTAATTATTTATGGGAGGTATATCCGTGCTATTAAGCATAATTTCATCAAGTGCAATTTCCGCAAGTGCAATTTCTATGGTTACAAGTCCGGGGCTTCCACCACTCGGTGCTGCGGTAGTTGTTGGGCTGATAGCCCTCCTTTCTTTGAAGGAGATTCTTTCAGCATCCGAACACTGGAATAAATCCCTGGAAAGTTCCTTTAATGTGACAATTCTGCCTTTACTCTTCAGTTTTGCTGCAATTGTCGCTTTTAAGGTTGCAGAGGTCATTTAAATTCCGGATTTTCCGGAATTATCCCTCCTTTTTTCCACCAATAAAAATAGTTCAGTGCATTTTTGCACTATTATTTTTTAAATGATTTTTATCTGTTTTTTAGCCTTAATTTCAGGTTTTTTTAATTGCCCTAGCTGTCTGAGGATATTTGTTCTGGCTCTTGTCAGAAAACAGAAAAAGTAATCAATATAAGCAGTTCAGAAAGAAATAAGGGCTAACCCCATTACTTAAATGATTCCTCTCTGGAAAAAAGATGAACCAGAACTTAAAGAAGTTTATATCATACCTTTAACCTGTAGTCATGATCATATCCATACCTTTAATCTGTGGTCATGAATATGTTTCCTTCTTAGTGTCTTGATGCGGATTTCCTTCTATGTATGCTCAGGTTATAATACTAATTTTTAATTTCTCATTATCTCGTTTTTAGTTAGTTTCCTATTGGACTCTTTTGTTGATCAAGAGTCCAACTTGCTCTCATACTTTAGAACCAGTGAAAAGCATTTTATAGTATGTTGTATCATTATGCCAATGATCTAATATTATGTCAATAGTATATCATTATATCAATAATTCTTAAGTATCCGGGTTATTTGCTTTAGTTATTTGCTTTAATATTTACAGGAGTGTCCGTATGTTGCTAAGTATAATTTCATCCAGCGCTATTTCTTCAAGTGTAATCTCTATGGTTACGACCCCTGGACTTCCTCAGTATGGGTCCGCTGTAGTTGTCGGACTTATCGCTCTCCTTTCTTTAAAGGAAGTTCTTTCTGCATCCAATTACTGGAATGGGCGTCTTAACAATTCTTTTAATCTGTCAATTATTCCTTTGTTACTCAGTTTTACTGCAATTGTAATTTTCAAGGTTGCCGAGATTATATGAGATT
>DUGS01000151.1:30661-37948 GCA_013331265.1 Methanosarcina sp. | reverse complement strand
TCCGCACTCCCATAGCAGTAAAATCACCTCTTTAAAGGCATGTTAGATGTGAATGGTTATCAATCAGACTGGCTATTCCTAAGGTCAAAAAAGAAGGAAAATATTCAGTACCAATTAGTGTGTACTGTTAAACTTAGGTTATAAATTAGTCCTCTTGAGCGAGCGAAGCAAGCGAAAAGGACTTCGTGCTCCCGAAGCGAAACTCGGGGCGAAAAGGACCGCGTACTCCCGAAGCGAAATTCGGGAGGTGCAACAAATACATTAATAATGAGTTATGACTATTCACCTACGTTTCAGCTTCATTCTTATATTTACGTTTAATTTACCCCCTAATTAAGGTGAATTTATGTCTTTAGCAAATCTCAGAACGCATTATACAGCCGATGTCAAACCTGATAAAGTTGACAACGGTCAGAAAGTTACCCTTGCAGGCTGGGTCCATGAGGTCAGAGACCTCGGAGGGATCTGTTTTGTCGTGCTCAGGGACAGGGAAGGAAAGGCTCAGGTTACACTTGTAAAGAAAAAGATCGACAAAGAGCTCTTTGATGCAGCAAGAAAGCTCGTCCGTGAGTCCGTAATTTCAGTAACCGGCTCGGTCAAGTTTGAAGAAAAAGCTCCGAATGGCTACGAACTTCTCCCTGAAGAGATCAATGTCCTGAACATTGCAGGTTCCCCTCTTCCTATGGACACTACCGGAAAGGTGGAAGCCGAACTGGACACAAGGCTTGACTCCCGTTTTATAGACCTGAGGAGAGCCGAGACAACTGCAGTCTTCAAGATAAGGCATGAGGCCCTTCAGGCTATCAGAGAATATTTTGTAAAACATAACTTTATTGAGACTGCAACCCCAAAGGTCGTTGCCACGGCAACCGAAGGTGGAACTGCCCTATTCCCGATCACATATTTTGACAGGGAAGCCTTCCTCAACCAGAGCCCACAGCTCTTCAAGCAGATCCTTATGGGAGGCGGTTTTGACAGGGTCTTTGAAATAGGACCGATCTTCAGGGCAGAAGAGCACGATACCCGCAGACACTTAAACGAGGCAACCTCTATTGACGTTGAGGTCAGCTTTGCAGACCACTTCGATGTAATGAAGATTCTGGAAGACCTTGTGGCTTATGCTTACACGCGCGTAATCGAGAACTGTAAAGACTCCCTTGAAGTACTTGGGGTTGATTTAAAGGTCCCGAAGACTCCTTTCCTGAAACTTACTTACGACGAGGTAATCGAGATCATAAACAGCCGCTCAGAAGAGAAGATGCACTGGGGAGATGACATGAGCACACTTGGGGAGCATATAGTCGGTGATTATGTCTATGAAACTACAGGCGAGTCCCATTACTTCATTATCGACTGGCCCACGGAAATCAAACCCTTCTATGCCATGCCTTACGCGGACAGGCCTGAGTTCAGCAAGTCCTTTGATATGATGCACCGCACAATGGAGCTCTCTTCAGGAGCACAGCGTATTCATATTCCTTCTCTGCTCAAGAGCAGGATCGAGTCCCAGGGTTTAAACCCTGACGGTTTTGAGTTCTACCTCAAAGCTTTCGAATACGGGATGCCTCCTCATGCAGGATGGGGAATGGGCTGTGAACGTTTTATCATGACCATGCTCGGAACTGAAAATATAAGGGATACCGTACTCTTCCCGAGGGACAGGAGAAGACTTTCTCCCTGATCCCTCAATTTTTTTAAGCTTGAAAGGACTTCCTTTTTTGAAAACATTTTATATTTGTTAACTTTTTAGTTAATTTTTCTAGAGCTGAAAGGCGGAACATAAAATGACGGAAAGAAATATTTCTACTGATTCTCCAGAAAAACGAGCAGCAGGAATTGCTGCAGCAGGGCTTGTCAGCTCCGGGATGATTGTCGGGCTCGGTACAGGTTCAACAGTTGCATACACCATTAAAGAACTTGGACGCCGGGTTAGGGAGGAAGGGCTCGATATCCTGGGAGTTGTTACTTCTTATCAATCCGAAATGCTTGCAATAGATGCCGGAATAAGGCTAACAACCCTTTCCCAGAACCCTGAACTGGACCTTGCCATTGACGGGGCTGACCAGATCGACTCCGAACTCCGTGCCATTAAAGGAGGAGGGGCGGCTCATACAAGGGAAAAGATCGTTTCCGTATCTGCAAAAAGGTTTGTGGTCGTAGCCGATGAATCAAAAACCAGCACACAGCTTGATAAACCCGTGCCTGTGGAAGTACTGCCCTTTGCAAAAGAACTTGTAATAAATAAGATCCGGGGACTCGGGGGAGAACCTGAACTCAGGTCCGCTGTGAAAAAAGACGGGCCCGTAATAACGGATAACGGAAACTTTGTCCTTGATGTGAAATTTGGTGTTATAAAAGATCCGGAAACTCTTGCCATTCAGCTATCTGCAATTCCGGGAGTAGTTGAGCATGGGATTTTTTGTAATGTGGACGAGCTTTACATAGGAAAAAAAGACGGGTCTGTGAAAATTATATCCGGTCAGAAGTGAACAGGTTAATGGGCAGATTCATAACGAATTCACTGAAAAACAGCACAAGAACTGGATATCTTACATAACACTGAATGTCTCACATAATAGATCTCGTATAAACGAATAAAATCTAATATATAGATAAAAATTCAAAAATACCCTTTTAACCAATAGAAGTTAAAGGCAACAGTTCTTTCTGCATAATTCTCTTTCAGGTCGCTGTAGCAAGAAAGATATATACTGCCTTTTTCCTTTTTAGAGGATAACAGGAAGCGGAAACAGTATTCTTTATGTAAAATAACCGGTCTTACCGGCATATTTTTATAGAAGTATTATCAGTTATTTCCTGATAATTACTACCTGCAAGTCAAACAAATTGCGTAAAACAGGGTGCTTGGTTTCGAGACTCTGGATTAAGCAACCGGAAGCCAGAAAACAATTTCAAATTATCAATTATTTGTCCTTCAATTCATACTAAGTATTTTCAGGAGGTTTTGTTCAGATGGATAAAGGTGGCCAGCCAATCTATATAATAGATCCGAGAAAGGAACAAACAAAAGGAAAAGACGCACTCAGCATGAACATTGCAGCTGCAAAGGCAGTGGCAAGCATAGTTAAGAGTACGCTTGGGCCCAGGGGCATGGACAAGATGCTTGTAAACCCTCTGGGAGATATTACCATCACAAATGATGGTGCCACTATCTTACACGACATGTCTATAGAGCACCCAACAGCCAAGATGCTTGTGGAAGTTGCTCAGTCTCTGGAAAGTTCTGCAGGGGACGGGACCACAAGCTCTGTTGTGTTCACAGGTGCCCTGCTGGAAAAAGCAGAAGGTCTTATTGAAAAAGGAGTTCATCCGACAGTAATCGTCAAAGGTTATAGGCTTGCAGCAGAGAAAGCCGTTGAAGCTTTTGAGAACCTGGCAGTTCCTGCAAAAGAAAGAGAACTGCTTATTAAAGCTGCCAGGACGTCCATCACTGGCAAGGCTTCTGAAAAATACAGCAATTTGATTGCAGAAATCTGTGTGGATGCTGTTCTTGCCATTCACGAGGAGGGTAAAGCCGACCTTAAGCATATCATCCTTTCGAAAGATATCGGTGGGCTTGTTGAAGATACAGAATTCGTGGAAGGCGTTGTGATCGACAAAGTTGCCCTCGATAAAAACTTCCCTCTCAGGATTGTAAACCCCAATATCGCGCTCATTGACGCTCCCATGGAAACTGCAAAAACAGCAAACAAAGCAAAGCTTCAGATAAGCACTGTAAGTGATATAGAAAATTTCGTAAAGCAGGAAGATGCAGCCCTCTTTGAGATGGCAGATTACATAATCAGAGCAGGTGCAAACGCTGTCTTCTGTTCCAAGGGTATGGACGACAAAGTCGCTGCTTACCTCCAGAGCAGGGGTATATACGCAACCCGCAGGGTGAAGAATGATGATATGCAGCACCTTGTAGATGCTACAGGAGGCAGACCTGTCCGGAACATAAAAGAACTTACTGAAAAAGAACTCGGGCATGCCGGACTTCTTGAGCAGGACAGGGACGGCGACCAGGGTAAAACCTACCTGAGGGACTGCAAAGGTGCAAAATCGGTTTCAATCGTTCTTCGTGGCGGAACCGAGCATGTGGTGGACAACCTTGAAAGGGCAATTGATGACGCTCTCAGGGTTGCAAAGTGCGTTGTTGAAGACGGCAAGGTTGTTGCTGGCGGTGGAGCTTCGGAAATGGAGGTTGCACTCTCGATCCGTTCTTATGCTCCCAGCATAGGCGGACGTGAACAGATGGCAATTATAGCTTTTGCTGAGGCTCTTGAAGAGATCCCGAGAACAATTGCAAGAAATGCAGGTCTGGACACTATCAATTCTATCATTAACCTGCGTGCGAAACACGCCGAGAACAAAAATGCAGGTTTAAACATCATAACAGGCGCTGCTGAAGATATGCTCGAAAAAGGCGTTGTTGACCCTCTCAGGGTAAAGGTCAACTCCATCAAAGCAGGTTCTGAAGCTGCGGAAATGGTGCTTCGTGTGGACAGTATGCTCCGCGCCCAGCGTGCCGATATGCAGAATGTCAAACCCGAGCATATGGCAAGTACCTATGACGGGATGTCAGCACCCGCACTTAACATGCGCAGATAAGGAAGAGACCTATTTTATTACTATTAGATAAGCTGCAGATTATTTCTGCAGTTCCTTCTTTTGAAGCTCCTCAGATTTCCCCGTAAAAACGGCGGTAATCCTCTATAGCTTTTCTTGCCTGTTCAGGAAATTCATTTTTCAAGTATTCTATGAACTCGTCCCTTGACCCGGTCTCTTTGAGGACTTCGAGTATACCCTCAACAAACTCCCTAGACTCAGGACTTTCTTTCTGTATCTCAAAAGAAAGGCAAAGAGCTTCTTTTGGAAAATACTTTTTCCGGACCTGGGGGGAAACCGAACCCAGTAATACTCCTGCTTTCAGGACGCTGTAAGCCGGGACACCAATTCTTTCCAGCCTGTCCCTTCCTGCAAGTTTTTCAAGATTTTCTCTGGAATACGAGTGCAGCTCAATGTAGATTTCAGGGTTCAGGGCTTCAATGGCTTCAAGTATACTTTTTCCCATCACAGGGTAGTAAGCCGGGTCAAGAGTGGAGGTATATTCTCCTCTCTGGACAAGAGGGATCAATGCAAGAGTGCCTCTCTCAGGAGCCCTTATTTTCAACAGGATTTCTGTTGTGTCTTTCCACTCATCTCCGTGCAGCCCTGCTACAAAGAGACGAACAGGTTTTCCGTGTCCGGAAACCTTCAGTCCGGTTTCATCAGCATATTTATCCTTCGTGTAAATGTCCTTACATTTATGCCTTTCTGGAGAGGAGTCAGCTTTTTTATCAGCTGTCATCCGTTTGAATCCCTTTTTATTTTTTGTCTTCAGATAGCTCTTTTTCTTCAGATGGCTCTTTTTCTTCAGGCAGAGGTTTTCTTGCAACCACGTAAATTTCCTGTTTTTTGGAACTGACGACCTGCTGGATTTCGAGCCCCAGTTTCTCGATCTTGCTCAGGATTGGCTTCGGGTTTTTCTTCTTTGGGATTTTTATTACCTGAAGCAGCTTTCCCCCTTCTTTCAGGAGAGGAAGCGCTCTGGAAAGAGCTTTGATAGAGTCCTCAGGCTCAAGAGTCATATCTGAAAGAATAACGTCCACGGGCTCTTCAGAGAGATCTTTAAGAGGTATGGTAAATACGTCTCCGAATATTACCTCAACATTTTCCCGCTCATATGCGATTTTACCAAGCTCGCTCCTGAAATCCCGGCTGAACTCAAGGCCTTTTATATGGCTTACAATCTCTGAGGCAAAAAGAAGAAAACCACCTGCGCTGGACCCAAGGTCAAGGACCCTGTCTCCAGGTTTAAGTACCCCGCTTTCTTCCTGAATATACTTGAGTTTGAAATAACCCTGCGGCTGGTCAAGGCCTTCGGCAACTTCTATTGTATCGTCAATTGAGACATCTCTGGAGACTTTTGTTACCACAGTGCCGTTAACCTTAACATTTCCGGCAAGAATGGCAGTCTTGGCTCGTCCCCTGGACTTGAAATGTCCCATCTCTACAAGGTATGCATCCAGTCTCATGGGGCATTGTATCAGCAGAGCCTGTATATATAGGTAGCAAGTAAGAAACAGGCAGTAAATAAGAAATGAAGGAAAACTTTCATAAAGTACAGGTTCAAGGGCTTCTTTCTGAAAGGGTAGTCAAAAGCATACAATTTTTCCTTTTTTGGTCGGCCCGTAAATGAAGTTTATCTGTCATTTATGTTATTACAAAATTTATTATAGCTTTATTATTTATTGGGAATATATAGACATATATTTAAATGACAATCTCAGTTAGTTTAATGACTCAAACGTCCATTTGAAGAGACGGTGTTCAAAAAATGCTTAAGAA
Source organism: Methanosarcina sp. (assembly GCA_013331265.1). Taxonomy (GTDB): domain Archaea; phylum Halobacteriota; class Methanosarcinia; order Methanosarcinales; family Methanosarcinaceae; genus Methanosarcina; species Methanosarcina sp10923u. Next base: position 31,558 of record DUGS01000151.1, on the reverse strand, counting down.
GTTTACTTCATTATTCCCCCTGTGGGCGGTTCTCCTGTCTGCGGTAGCATACGTGTATCCAGAATATTTCGCCCCCCATAGTAATCTCATCGTACCCTTTTTAAGTCTGATCATGCTTGGAATGGGAGTCACACTTTCTGTTGACAGTTTTCTCTCAGTCCTGAAGAGGCCTTATGTGGTCTTTCTGGGCACTTTGATGCAGTACACAATAATGCCTCTGGCTGCATGGATAGTCTGTCTGGCTTTGAATTTACCTGCCGACCTTATGACGGGTATGATCCTGCTTGGCTGCTGTCCGGGTGCTACGGCTTCAAACGTCATATGCTACCTTGCAAAAGGGGATGTTGCACTCTCAATAGTGCTTACATCTATCTCCACTTTAATTGCCTTTCTCGCAACACCATTCCTTACCTGGCTCTTTATAGGGCAGACAGTGGAGGTTGACGTTACAGGTATGATTGTAAGCGTAGTAAATATCGTAATTGTGCCTGTAGTGCTTGGACTTACAATTAATTATTTCTTTGAAGCACGGATAAAGGCGGTCAGGGATATCTTTCCTGCAATTTCAGCCGCTGCTATCGTGATAATAATTGCCATAATTATAGGGACAAATAGCGAGAACCTTAAACAAAGCGGTCTCCTGGTCCTGCTTGCTGTGGTCCTGCACAACGGGCTTGGGCTTGCGGGAGGCTATGGGGTTGCAAAAGCCCTGAAACTCAGCGAAAAAGAAGCAAGAACTCTGGCGATAGATGTTGGAATGAAGAATTCGGGCCTTAGTGTTGCTCTTGCGATAAAACATTTCACTGCTGCGGCAGCGCTTCCGGGTGCCATATTCAGCATCTGGCATAACCTGTCCGGAGCTTTCCTTGCAGGGAAATGGGCAAAAGAAACAGTACC
>DUGS01000151.1:14211-30428 GCA_013331265.1 Methanosarcina sp. | reverse complement strand
TAAAGGACAAGGGTTGGAAATAAAAGGAGAAGTTCAGGGAAGCCGTAAAAACTCTCTGGACTTTTCCTTAATTCACTTCATCAATTGAGAGCTACAAATTGTGTTTTTTCAATCTTGATTGAGTCGACAAATAGCGCAGGCAAAAACTTAAAGTCAGCATATTCTGGCTTTACGAGAATATGCTGAACAATTACCTGCCTGAGGTTTTCTATTTTAAGGATAACACTTCAGTTTGTCAGTGACTGAATAGGAGCCGGGATTCTCCCTCCCCGCCTAACGAAAGTTTCTGAGCTGAAATTGCTTACCGGCATAATAGGCGCACTTCCGAGCAGCCCGCCGAATTCCACGGAATCTCCAACTCCTTTTCCGGGAGCGGGAATCAACCTGGCTGCTGTTGTCTTTTTGTTTATCACCCCTATAGCCATCTCATCAGCAATGATTGCGGAAAGAGTAGAAGCAGGGGTATCACCCGGGACTGCTATCATATCAAGGCCAACGGAACAGACGCAGGTCATGGCTTCGAGTTTTTCAAGAGTAAGAGCCCCGGCTTTCACTGCTTCAATCATGCCTGCATCCTCACTGACAGGAATGAAAGCCCCACTGAGGCCCCCTACTGAGGAAGAAGCCATTGCTCCGCCCTTTTTTACGGCGTCGTTAAGAAGTGCAAGGGCTGCAGTTGTGCCGTGGACTCCACAGCGCTCAAGGCCCATCGCTTCTAGAATAGCGGCAACACTGTCCCCTATTGCCGGAGTTGGAGCAAGCGAGAGGTCGAGAATTCCGAATTCCACGCCAAGCCTTCTCGATACTTCTCTTCCGACCATTTCTCCCATGCGCGTAATTTTGAAGGCTGTCCTTTTGATTGTCTCTGAAATTTCTGTGAGGTTGGGGTTTTCGAGTTCGCAAACAGCTGCATTAACCACGCCAGGTCCGCTTACACCCACATTGATAACACACTCGGGCTCACCTATTCCGTGAAAAGCTCCTGCCATAAAAGGGTTGTCTTCAGGGGCATTTGCAAAAACCACGAGTTTGGCACAGCCTATCCCGTCCCTGTCAGAGGTCAGTTCTGCAGTCTTTTTGATTATATTTCCCATCAGGCCAACTGCATCCATATTAATACCCGCCTTTGTGGTTGCAACGTTCACTGATGAGCATACCTTATCGGTAGATGCAAGGGCTTCAGGAATGGAATTAATTAATTTGAGGTCTCCACCGGTTTCTCCTTTATGGACAAGGGCGCTGAACCCTCCTATAAAATCGACACCTGCTTCTTTTGCAGCTTCATCCATTGTCTTTGCAACGGAAACAAAGTCCTGAGACCTGCAGCTTTCGGCTGCTATGGCTATGGGAGTTACGGAAATCCTCCTATTGATTATAGGAATCCCGTAAAGGCTCTGGATTTCATCCGTTGTCCGGACAAGGTCCTTTGCCCGGGAGGTTATTTTCTCGTAGATGTTTTCGTTAAAGACATCAATATCGGGGTGGCTGCAGTCCCTGAGGCTGATCCCCATGGTAACGGTCCTGATGTCCAGATGTTCCATCCTGATCATCTGTATTGTTTCCAGGATTTCTTTTGGGTTTATAAGCATGAAATATCCTCCTGCTTCCTCACAGCTTAAATCCTGTGCATGAAACGGAAAGCGTCTTCATGCTGTACCTTGACTTCAACTCCAAGGCTCTTTCCTTCAGCATTCATAGCCTGCTGGAAAGCCGCAAGGTCAAAGTTTTCCTTCGGGGCTTCTGCGAGCATAATCATTGTAAAGATCCCCTGCATGATAGTCTGAGTAATATCAACAATATTTACATTGTAACTGGCCATTACAGTGGTAATTCTGGCAACAATTCCTACTCTGTCGCTGCCAATAACCGTGATAATGAATCGGCTTGATGTCATGAAATATCTCCTTTTAAGCCTGCTTTTTTCTGGGTTTAATACATGAAAATTGTAAACAAAGGATTTTGTCCAGATTGAAGACCTGATAGATAATAAAGTAAACTGTTTAAAGTAGGGGTTCAGATCCTGAAATAGATGCTTTGATCCGGCTATAGCCAAGTTTCTTAGGAGCAAAAATCTTCAAAAAAACAGAGCTTAATTATTCTTTCTACAAGTTTTTGAACGTTTTCCCTTCCTCTAATTTTTATTGAGAGGTCGGCATATTTGTTATATAGAATAAGCCTTTCTTCAAAAAGCTCTTTAAGGCTTCTGTCCCTGAGCCCTACTATACCCCTTTTTCTCACATTCGGGATCCTTCTTACGATGCTCCTGAAAGGGGCGTCCAGAAAGACTATCTTGGAAATATTTTTCAAGTGCCCCATTGCTTCTTTGGAATAAACCACACTACCACCAGGCGAGATAATGCAGTTGTCCAGCTGCCCGAGTTCCAGAATTGCTTCTTCTTCAAATCTGAGAAGAGCAGAATCACCCTGTTTATCAATGAGAACCTGAAGGGGCATTCCAGCTCTCTCTGTTATCAAGGTATCAACATCAATAAATGTATAATTCAGACGTTTTGCAAGCGCCTTTCCGATGGTGCTTTTCCCCGCTCCTGCCATACCGATTAATGTTATGTTCATTGCCACACGCTTCCTGCCTGTAAAATCAAGAACACAATGCCGAAAATTCCCCGGATAAAGGACCGGCAGTCAGTAAATGTCAGGACAAAATATAATCTTCTGCTATATAAAATATACAATGTGAATATTTTAAAGGAAAAGAAAATTCATAGGACGTATCTAAAATACTCTAAGAAATTATTTCCTGATGAACTGTTCTTTTCTGCCTGCTGTCTGATAACTACTGCTGCTAATATGTTTTTCAACTTCTTCAGAAGAGTTCATAAAAGCAGACATGTACTCCAGAAGGACAACCCTGTTGCCGGAAATATAATGCCTCAACAGACTTCGGGCTGTAAGCTTATCCACCTGTTCAAGGGAAATAATTGCAAGGTACATAAGAAGCCGGATGAAGAATACGAGATGGAGCACAAGCATTTTGACCCAGGGACTGTCTGAACTGATCGCCATCCCGCAGATCCAGTTGCATAGTTTGAGAGAATTGGAGAGTAACCTGATTTTATAAAAGTGAAAAAACAGAGCCAGAACCACAAAAAGAAACGCAGATCCGGCTAATAAATTCATATCCTGCGCTGCTAAGTCCATATGGGTCACTATTTCTACTTTTTAATATTATTTGAATTTATCCATTTTTCAGAAAAACACACATGAAATATTCCAAATAAATCATGCCTGATAGCCCCTACTGGAGGGAACGAAAATGGAAAAAACGGATCCTGACGTTAGCAGGAGGACTGGCTTATTCTCTGATATTATCGATTACATGTTTGCCCCTTTCAGCAGGGACAATTGTCAGTTCAGCGCCTGGAAACTTTTTTTCGAGAGGCTCGCCCTCAGCGATCCTGTCCATTGTGATTGCCACAGCCGCAACTTCGGAATGGGGCTGGCTACCCACAGCTACGTTCCAGTCAGCGAGCTGGTAAATTTCTGGTGGAACCTTTTCTGCACCTACAACAATCATTAGCCTGTCGCACTTTTTGAGTTCATCAGTGACGTCGGGCAGGTTGACCCCGTACATGGAAAGGTGGCAGACTTTTCCGCCTTCTTCTTTCCATTTTCTGATTTCCTGTTTGAAACTAACATTATTTTTAATGTAAAAGTTTCCGCCCCAGCGTTGGACTACATCTTCAATACTCTCCACTATCCCCCGGTCATCAGAAGCAAGAAGCATGCCCTCAGCTCCAAGCATCCTGGCAGTTAAGCCAACATGTGTGGTAATCCTTTTATCCCTTTCAGGGCGGTGCCCCAGACGCAGTAATACAATCCTTTTCATGCTTGGCTAAAACCCTTACAAGGTATTAAAGGGTTTCACTGAAGTTTCACTGAAAAAAAGGAAAAAATATGGGTTTTACCACTGGAACCCATAAGTTCCAGGGATCCTCTTCAGCAGCATGCCTTCGACTATAATAGGGTTTGTCCTCTGGGCTGTTGTCAATGCGTTATCAAGCTTGAATTCTTTTTCAGCATATATAGTGAGAATCGGCTCTCCTTTTTTGACCTGCTCTCCTTTTTTCTTGTGTATCGCAACCCCAGCCCCCTTGTCATTAGGGGCCCCTGCAAGTCTGGCAATCTCGATTATCCATTTGTTGTCAAATTCCATAACATACCCATCTGTAGTAGCAACAATATCAGCAGTGTATTGCCCTATCTGTATATCATCGGATTTGATGTTCGGATCTCCACCCTGGGCCTCAATAATCTGTTTCATCTTCTGGAGGGCTTTTCCGCTCCTGAGCGTTTCAAGTGCAAGATCTTTTCCGCGGTCTCTTGGAGCCGCACCCCCCATCTCCAGAAGAATACCAGCAAGGGCGGCGCTCTTTTCAATAAGGCTATTTGGACCTTCCATGCTTTCCATAACTTTCATGGCTTCCTTTACTTCCAGAGAGGGACCCACTCTTCTCCCAATAGGAGACGAACCATAAGTAATAGCACACTCTACATTCATTCCAAGCCTGTGCCCCAGGTTGATGAGGTCTCTTGCCAGCCTCTGCCCTTCCTGAGCATTGGGAACCTTCGTGCCTGGCCCGACAGGAATGTCCATTACCACATTGTCTGCCCCTATAGCTCCTTTTTTTGCCATTATTGAGGCAAGCATCTGGTAATAGGGGTCAATGGACAGAGGGTACTCAACTTTGATGAGCTTGTCATCTGCAGGCGCAATATTTGTGGCCCCGCCCCAGACAAGTGCACCCCCAACCTTTTCGGTTATCTCCTTCACTTCCTGAGAGCTGAACTCAACAGGAGAGAGCACTTCCATGAGGTCTGCAGTCCCACCAGCACCCGTGATTGCTCTTGAACTTGTCTTCGGGATAAGCAGCCCGTTTGCAGCAACTATGGGGACAACAAGCAGAGATATCTTGTTTCCGGGCACTCCTCCTATCGAGTGCTTGTCCATGATAGGATGTGTATCAAATTCGATAGTATCTCCGGTATCTATCATTGCCCTTGTCAGCCATTCAACTTCGTCGTCAGTCATCCCGTGGATATAAGAAGCCGTTATAAAGGCCGAAAGCTCGACATCACTCAGGTTTTCATCAACTATATCGTTTACAAGCAGTTTGATTTCATCTTGGACAACAGGTTTTTTGTCCAGCATTTTCTTGATAACGGCTGTAGATTTAGAGCGAAAAGCCGGGACAACTTCGACCGGCTTGTCCCAGTCCTCAAAGTGCTCGAAAACTTCAGAAAAAACACCCAGAGTCCCCTGAGGGACCATATCCTCAGTTATGTCTGCGATGGCAGAAAGGCTTTGATGCCCGCGGATGCGGACCCTATCTCCAGGGTTGATTCCCAGTTCCTTCGCATCGGCGATATTGAGTAACGCTTTATGCTGTCCAATTCTTACATTAAAATGTTCCAGATTCAACTGCATCGAATAAACACCATCCTTTTCATTCTCAATATAATTATGACTTTGTTATTGTAATCGATTTCGCCTTAATTGGACAATCTGCTGTTTTTCCATCGCCGAAAAAACCACAGAAAGTTTGAAAAATATAGGATATTAAGAGCAGGCGTAGTACATATGAGGTAAATATGAGATATTCAGATTTTCAGATAAGATATCAGACCAAATACTGAAGATCTCAGACTAAATACTGAAGATATCAGACTAAATACTGAACCGACCTGACATATTAACCTTTTTATTATTTTTCAGCAATTCCGTAATAAATACGGAACCAGGGTCATAACATATATGAAAAAACTCTGTTTTTAATGAACTGAATAATACGCAGGAATTTGGAAAAAAGTTTACAGGCGAGCCGGATTTTTCCCGCCTGCTAATGCTATTTTATTGCTTTCGATTAACTAACTTTCTGATCCCATTATGCCTTTACGTTCTCTTTTGCCCACTCTGCACCGGCTTTGAGCACCTGCTGGTTAAAAGCAATAACTTTGGGTTTGCCTGCAAAGTTTTCGGCAATAGCTTCTATAAAGGCTTCTTCTTCAAGCCCTGTTGCGTTCAGGCCCAGCAAAACACCGAGCATAAAGGAATTTGCAGCTCTTTCATCGCCTGCTTCTTTAGCTTTTTCTGTTGCAGGGACTGCAATTGCTTTTACGCTTGATGGAGTCTCGGCTTCTCCTATTGTCGAGTCATAGAGGATTAAGCCTCCTTCTCTTACCACATCTTTGAACTTTTCAATAGAGGGGCGGTTCATTGCTATCAGAATATCAGGGGTGTAAACCGTAGGAGAACCTATGGACTGACCTGAAATCACTACCGAACAGTTTGAGGTCCCTCCACGCTGTTCCGGGCCGTAGGACGGGAACCAGGAAGCATTGAGGTTTGCTTTAACCCCTGCCTGCGCAAGGACAATGCCCATGCTCAGTACTCCCTGCCCTCCGAAACCTGCAATCTTGGTCTGGATAGGAGCAAAGTCGGCTCTGGAAGGTTTTTCTCCGGAATCTGCTTCAATTCCATAAAGCTTCTCAAGGGTCTCGGTTGCAAAATCGCTGATCCCGCGGTGAAGAGGTTCAGCTGATTCGGAATTATCTCTGAAGTTCTGAAGCGGGAATTCTTTTTCCATTTCCTCGTTTATGAAACGGACAGCCTGTTCCGCATTCATCTTGAGGTTGGTCGGGCAGGCTGCAAGTACTTCTACAAAAGCATAGCCTTTGCCGTCGCGCTGGATTTCAAGAGCTTTTCGAACCGCTTTTCTGGCTTTTCTAATGTGAGAGATATCCGAAACCGAAACTCTTTCAATAAAAACAGGAGCTTTCAGGTTGTTCAGGAGTTCGCACATATGGAGAGGATAGCCTGCAAATCTTGGGTCACGCCCCTCAGGGGTTGTGGTTGTCTTTTCTCCTATAAGGGTCGTAGGAGCCATCTGCCCGCCTGTCATCCCGTAGACGGTATTATTTACGAAAAAGACTGCAAGCTTTTCTCCTCTGTTTGCTGCCTGCAAAGTCTCGTTAAGGCCGATTGAAGCAAGGTCTCCGTCGCCCTGATAGGAGATAACTACAGCGTTTTCTTCAGCTCTTGAGACGCCTGTCCCTACCGCTGGGGCACGCCCATGAGCTACCTGGATATTGCCTGTATCAAAGTAATAATAAGCAAAGACCGCACAGCCCACAGGGCTGATCATAACTGTCCTGTCCTGAATCCCGAGTTCGTCAATTGCCTCGGCAATGAGCTTGTGCAAAACCCCATGCCCGCAGCCAGGGCAGTAGTGAGTGGCTGTTGAGGCTACCCCTCCTTTGCGGGGATAGTCCGAATACAGGGCTTTTGGCTTTCTTATAACCTTTTCTCCGTTGATGATTTCTGCTGCCATTTTTCATGCCTCCCCTGCAACTTTTCTGATTTTGTCCATAACCTGGTCGAGAGTGATCAGGTTTCCTCCCATGCGGTTTACCAGTTCAACAGGCCGTGAACAGCCTATAGCAAGCCTGATATCATCTATCATCTGCCCGTTGCTCATCTCGACAGAGATAAAAGAACATCCCTTATCTGCAAGGGCTTTCAACTGTGCTTCAGGGAATGGGAATAGGGTCTTTGGCCTGAAAAGTCCGACTTTAATTCCTTCTTTCCTGGCAAGGTCTACGGCCGACCTGCAGATCCTGCTGCTTATGCCGTAAGAAACGAGCACAATTGAGGCATCTTCGGTCATGTATTCTTCATAATCTACTTCTTTCTGCTTTATCAGATTGTACTTTGCCTGCAGTTTCTCATTGAACTTTCCGAGTTCATTGAAGTCCAGGAAGATTGAGGTTACAAGGTTAGGCCTGGTTTCTGCGGTCCCGTTAACTGCCCAGGTGGTGTCGATTTCCGGAACAATGGCTTTTTCAGGAAACTTCAGGGACTCGATCATCTGCCCGAGCACTCCGTCAGCAAGAACGACTACAGGGTTCCTGTACTTGAAAGCAAGCTCGAAGCCTTTCATAGTAAAGTCACACATCTCCTGAACGGAATTGGGGGCGAGTACGATGTTCTTATAGTTCCCGTGCCCCCCACCTTTTACAACCTGGTTGTAGTCTCCCTGCTCAGGACCTATATTTCCGAGCCCAGGACCTGCTCTCATAACATCTACAATCACGCAAGGAAGTTCTGCACCTGCAAGGTAAGAGACTCCTTCCTGCATCAGGCTGATTCCTGGGCCTGAAGAAGATGTCATTACCCTGTGCCCGGCTGAGGCTCCCCCGTAAACCATATTAATTGCAGCCTCCTCGGACTCGGCCTGTACGAATTTCCTTCCTATCATGGGGAAATATTTGGAAGCATCATGCAGAATCTCACTTGCCGGAGTAATAGGGTATCCAAAGAAACAGTCGCATCCGGCATAAAGTGCACCAACAACTATTGCAGAGTTGCCTTTTATGAGTTGTGTTGCCATCTTTTTTCCTCCTTATCCTGCCTTATTCGGCTTCCTCCTTTTTCAGGGGAATATGGATTTCCAGTGCCAGGGGTTCAGGGCAGGTATAGTAGCAGCTTGCACAGCCTGAGCAGCCCTCTCCTTTATACTCTATGTAGTGGTAACCCCGCGCATTCAGGTCCTCACTCATGAAAAGTACATCTTTCGGGCAGGCAAGCAGGCAGCGCCCGCAGGCCTTGCATTCCAGAATATTGATAACAGGGTACGGTTCTTTTTTATCATTTTTTACCATATAGAATCCTCACACTATTCTTCCAGTCCCTGTTTTCTCCAGCCGGTGTAATATGGCAGACAGGAGAGCCTATCATTTTTAAGGGGCTTTCTGAATTCTTATATGCTCTTGAATTCTTTTCTTTTTTGAATTATAATAACTTCTTTAATTACAGTACTATAACAGCTTCTTTAATTACAGTACTTTTTAAGAGTAAATCCGATATATCCTCTTTAAGCAAATTTTGAGAAAAAGTTTAAGGTACTTTTAAGGTACTTATCTCTTTCCTTTCTCTCTTTTTTCAAATTTGATCGGATATACTGCTCCAAAAAATTCTGTTACTGAGTCCTGTCTTTATCCCGTATCTCTACCCTGCGGATTTTTCCGCTGATGGTCTTTGGGAGTTCGGGAACGAATTCCACAACTCTGGGATACTTATATGGAGCAGTGACGTCTTTTACATGCTTCTGCAGCTCTTTTTTAAGTGCATCGCTCGGTGTATAGTTCTTTGTAAGCACAATGGTCGCCTTGATGACCTGCCCTCTGATAGGATCGGGGACCCCGGTGATTGCACATTCGAGCACAGCAGGGTGCTGGATTAGGGCACTTTCCACTTCAAAGGGTCCGACTTTGTATCCAGAGGTCTTAATTATATCGTCAGCCCTGCCAACAAACCAGAAATACCCGTCTTCATCCATCCAGGCCATGTCCCCTGTGTGGTAATAACCGTCATGCCAGGATTCCGCTGTCTTTTTAGGATCTTTTCCATAGTGGGCGAAAAGCCCTACCGGCTTTCCTCTTTTTGTGTTGACGACAATTTCTCCTTCCTCTCCTACCTCACAGAGCCTGCCGTCCCTGTCCATAAGTTCAATCTTATATCCAGGAGTTGGCTTTCCGATAGATCCGGGTTTTGGTTCCATCCAGGGGAAGGTCCCAATTGCAACAACGGTTTCGGTCTGTCCGAACCCTTCCATGAGCTTTATTCCCGTAAACTGAAGGAAGCGGTTAAAGACTTCCGGGTTCAGGGGTTCACCTGCGACTACTGCATATTTCAGGGTACCGAAGTTGTAATGGGTCATGTCTTCTTTAATCAGGAAACGGTAGATTGTTGGGGGTGCGCAGAATGTTGTAACCCCATACTTAGAGGCTTTTTCAAGCATGTGTTTTGCTTCAAACCTGTCATAGTCATAGACAAAGACCGCACAGCCAGCTATCCACTGCCCGTAAAGTTTGCCCCATACGCATTTTCCCCAACCGCTGTCAGCAACCGTATAGTGCAGCCCGTCGTCCTCCACCTTCTGCCAGTATTTTGCAGTTACGATGTGCCCGAGAGAATAGGTATTGTCATGTTCTACCATTTTCGGGAAACCAGCGGTCCCGGAGGAGAAGTAGGCAAGGCAGATATCTTCGTTCTTTGTTGCAGCCTCGCCTGTCGGGCGTTCGAAGACCGGGGAAGCTTCCTCAAGTTCCTTTCTGAAATCAATCCAGCCTTCCCGGGCTTTTCCTCCCACCATGGCTTTTTTGAGCGGGACATCCCCACATTCCATATGGGCTTCATCAACCTGCTCAGGGACATCGTTCTCTGATATGCAGACGATCATCTTTAATTCAGCTTTTTTGATCCTGTATACGATATCCCGGGTTTTCAGCATATGGGTTGCAGGAACGGCAATAGCCCCAAGCTTATGCAGCCCCAGGATGCAGAACCAGAATTCATAACGGCTCTTTAAGGTAAGCATCACATAGTCGCCTTTTGTAATGCCATGTTTTACAAAGAAATTCGCAGCCTTGTCACTGTAGTACTTCATGTCTTTGAAAGTAAAGATTCTCTCTTCACCATGGTCATCACACCAGACTATGGCAATTTTCTCAGGAGAATCTCTTGCATAGACATCGACAACATCATAGGCAAAGTTGAAATTTTCAGGGACCAGGATTTTGAAGTTTTCCTGGAAATCCTCATAGGATTCAAAATCGGTTCTGGAAACAAATTGGCTCAGCAAGGAAGTCATTCTGGACACCCGTTTTATTTGAATTTTTCTAAATTTCTATAATTCGTCAGGCTTCAGGAGGCTAAATTTAAGTTTCAAAAAGCTCTGAGAGTTTTTCCTGCATTTTTCCTGTATTCCAAGTTTTTGTGGATTTTGCGTGAATTATTCAGGTATGGGTTAATTCAGGTCACATTTAATCCGGGTTATATAATAACTGCCAGGAACTTAGCGGGTTCTCCTTCCATGGCTTCCATGGCATGCTGGTAATTGGAATCAAAATAAATGGAATCTCCCTTATTGAGGATAATTTCATTTTTATGAATGTAAACCTTCAGGCTTCCCTCAAGTACATAATCGAATTCCTGTCCTGGATGGGAATTGGTATCAGGTTTTGTTCCCTGAGGCTTTGGTTCCACTGTAACAATGAAGAACTCCGCTTTTTTGTGGATGAATTTTTCAGCAAGGTTCTGGTACTTATACTGTTTTCTTCTCTCAACACTTACTCCTTTTCCATTCCTTGTGACTGTGAATATATTCATGCGGGGCTCTTCTCCCGTAAGAAGAGTAGCCATATCTACCTGCAGCCGGTGTGCAATTTCAAAAAGCATACTTGCTGGAATATCCTCTGTTCCGTTTTCGTATTTCTCGTAAGTATCGGATGAGACCTGAAGATACTCTGCCATATTCTCGATGGAAATTTCTGACAGTTCCCGCAGTTCACGGACGCGGGCTGCAATTTCCTTTATTTTTTCCTGCATAATCAAACCTTCTCCAGCTATATTTTTTAAAGAAACCTAACTTGAATAAAACCTAACTTGAATATTTACTTAATAAACCTTTGTGCTTCACTCAGGCTTGCCTGAATATGTACAAAATAAAGTTTCTTCCGGAATCATAGTGAATTATAATTAATATACATTACCATTCACAGGCTTTAAGGCGGTTTGTTTATAACCAGAAATCAAGTGAATAAAGAATTTCCTATTTTTTTCCAAGTAGATTTCTGCTTGAAACCTATTTAAAACGAAATTTTTTCTCTATCTTGATTTTTTTATTCATTTTAATTTTTTATTCATTTTAATTTTTTATTCATATTAATTTTAATCTCTTTTTACTAATATTTCTTTAAACCAATAATTTTATATCCTTTCCTTATAAAAACTTGTCAAATAAACTCCTGGATTTGCATGGGGACTTAAATGGCGCAAACACAAACTTTCAGACGAACTTGTTTTTTACTGGCAATTTTGATTTTAATTTCTATTTCAGAGACTGGAATGGCGTCAGAATTCCATGTTCTGGCAGGAGAATCCGTCCAGGATGCAATAAATGGAGCATCTCCTGGAGATCTCATCCTTGTGGAGTCCGGAGAATTTAATGGAAGTATCTACGTTAACAAAGAGAATTTAACCATAAAGTCAGCTTCAGGAAATCCTGATAATACTCTCATTTCGGGGGAAAACGCGGGAAGTTATGTGTTTGAGATAGCTGCCAGCGGTGTAAATATTAGCGGTTTTTCGATTACTGACGGCCTGTGTGGAATTTTCCTAAACAAAGCTGATAACTGTACAATAAGTGATAACAAAATATCAAACCAGGGAGTAGGAATTTATCTTTTAGAATCCGGCAATAATCTGTTGAGTAACAATATGGTATATTCAAACCTTGACTGCGGTATCAAGCTGCTGGCCTCTCCAGATAATATAATCCGCGGTAATTACTTTAATAACACATATAATGCCAGGGATAATAAACTCAATATCTGGAACGATAGTACAGGCAACTACTGGAGTGATTATAACGGAACGGATGAAAACGGAGATGGTATAGGGGACACTGCATATGCTGTCAACCCTGAAGCAGGCAGTATGGATTACATGCCTTTAATAGAGTATGCCCCTGTGCCTCCTGTACCGCCAAAGGCACGTTTCACTTCAGACGTGACAGAAGGCTATGCTCCTTTATCTGTCAGGTTTAAAGATTTTTCCGAAAATGCCACTTCCAGGCTGTGGAAATTTGGAGACAGGAACACTTCAAGTAGTTCGAGTCCTTTACATACTTATTTCAGAGAAGGAGACTATGTTGTTTCCCTTAACGTAAGCAACGAGAATGATAGCGATTCAGCATCTGTAACTATAAGAGTTCTGAATGCTTCCGAAAAATACGTCCCCATACTCCCAGAAGCTGAATTTATTTCCAACACTACAGAAGGCCGTGTTCCTCTTATCATAAAATTTGTCGACGTTTCCAAAAATGCAGATTGTGTTACATGGACTTTTGGGGATGGCAAAACATCCTGCTGTCCTGAACCCGAACACACCTTCTGCTGTCCGGGGAATTATACTGTCTCTCTTACAGCTGGAAATGAAAATGGTACTTCTACTACATGCATAACCATAGCCGTCCAGAAAAATGAATCCGATATAAATGCAAAAAAAGGTCAAGGGGACCCTGAAGGTATTGACAATACAGAAAAAAAAGATAGTCTTATAAGTGCCATTACAAGATATTCCAGCGGTACTTCCGATGAAGTCCTCGATGATGATAACATTATTGATGCAATTGAAAACTCGGAGTCAAAGTCTGACAGCGGGGACAAGGAGACAGAGAATACCGGGTTCATCAACAGGGAGAAACTTGAGTCTATAAAAGACTCCGTTGTATCCACTGTCAATTCAAAGATTATTACGGAAACCGGGCTGTCCCTGAAAAACGAAACTCTCAATGTTCAGAAAAATATTGAAAGTTTCATAGATGACTCCATACCCGAATCTTCAGAAAAATCCTTGCCTGAAATAAAAAGAATAATAGCTCCCTGGGTTCCTTCATTTCTAGGACTTGCCGGGGTAGTATTCATAGTTTCCTTGCTGAAAATAGGCAGAAGGACACGAAAGTAACGAAAGTAATGAAAGGAATGAGAGGGATATCCACCAGGAAGGAAGCAAAGGTTATCAACAGCAGCCCACAATAAGAGCAACATAATTATTCTCATGACTTTTGATTTCTTCATATGTAGCGTTTTTCAACCATTTTTTCCCACCGTGGACTGTATGATCTCCGCAGATAAAAAAAATAGTGCCTTTTTCTGCACTCTGAAATATCTCTTCTAGGTTTTTATCAATAGCTTTTGCAGCTTTCTTTATTTCTGTCCAGGTCTCTGCCCTGTGGGAATAACGGTCAAGGGCTCTCAGGTGTACGGCCAGGATGTCGGTCTTCTCCTTAAGAGCCTGTAAGGCGTATTCTGTTATCCTGCAGTCATAATCAAGTATGTCTTCGGAATTAGGAACCCCATAAATGTCTCGTATTCTTCCCCTGAAACTTTCGGCTCCTTTCGTTTCTATTACAGCTGAGGACTTCATGCCTGCTCTGTAAGCCCATTCCATAATGCTTTTTAACCTTGGGTTTTCAGAGTCTTTTGCTGTCTCAGTATAAATGTCATCTGTCGAGTAGATGTTATGCTCTTCAGGAAGATACCCTGTAAAGATTGAAGCAATTGCAGGTGATGTGATGGTTGCCGGAGACCAGCATTTAAAAAGTAAACCTTTTTCGGTAAGTTCATGCAAGTTTTTCATTACCGGAGAAAGGTGCCAGTAGAAATAGTATCCTAGACTGTCAATTACTATAATTACTGCCTTTTTACAGCCTCTTTCCTTTGCATAATTCTCAACCTCAGGAATTGGCTTTCCCGAAGGCGGAACCATAGGAACCTTCAATAATCTCGAAATCGTAGGCGCAATGTCTATGGTGCTGCATTCCAAAGTTTTCATAGGTCTCCCTTATGTGTTATTTGGCATGACGGTTTATATTCGCTTCCGAAAAAAGAAATTGCTCCAAAAATATGGAGCACTGATCCAGACCAGTAATCTGAAGCAATAAATAAATTACTCTCTTACAAATTATCTTTCTTTTATTACTCTCTTACAAATTATCTTTCTTTTATCTGAACCTGGACTTCGGTCATGAGTTCTTCTTCCGGGACCTCAGCAGGGTCGTTAAAGTACAGTTCCCTGCTTGGCATAAAGGTTTCCAGATTATTTTCTTCCGTATAGGAAAATATTTTGTTGTACCCTGCTTCAACTCCGTGGTATGGGCCCCGATAGATAACGGAAACAGCCCTTATCGCTGGCAGTATTTTGATTTCCATCCCGGGATCTTCTACAGAGACTCTTCCTGAAACCGGAAGTGAGATCTCGATATCTGCGCCTGTTTCTTTGTATTCCTCGTCGTGGCACAGGAACATAATCGGGCCTGTAGCTTTTACTCGGTTTCGCTGGTTTTCAGGGCTGCTGACGCATGCACAAATTTCATTGATTAGCTTTCCTATAGTTTCTACAAAGTTCCCTTTTTCACGCTTGCTCAAGACTCGCAGCTCTGGAATTTCTTTGATAACGGGTTCTGTAACTGACATATTGAATATCTCCGTAACTTTTCCACTGTGTTTGCAGGCGCCCTGCAAAATGCCCTCGATCCTTTGCAGCTGCCCGACCTCCAGCCGGACCTCATCCAGCCTCTTCCTGAAGCAGGTCTCAATGGACTCATAATTTCCTTTTCTTTCTGCGTCCAGAAGCATGGAAATTTCCTCAAGGGAGAATCCCAGGAAAGTAAAGGTTTTGATTTTCATTCCCTGCTCGATCTGGGGAACCGTGTAGTAACGGTAACCTGTGAAGGAATCTTTTACTTCCGGAACGAGCAGCCCTTTCCTGTCATAGAGCCTGAGAGCTTTCTGGGAGAGGCGGGTCATAAGGGAGAATTTACCGATTGGGATCTGATCTACTGACATCTTGCTCAACCCGTTAATTGTCCTGAAGTTAGATAAACTGCCTTACTTTTCCCTGGGGAAAGGTTTGGGTTTAAGAATGAATCGGACCTTATTATATTACAAAAATATCTTATCAGAAATTCGAGGAATATTTCCTCTTTTTTACGAAGAATAGGGCAAATATCGGGGTATCAGGAGATAGAACTTATGAGGGGTATTAGAAATTCGATATATATCGGATTACTGATGTTTTTAGTGGTTTTGCTCGCAGCTTCTGGTTGCGCTGAGAAGCCGGAGTCAGGCAACGGACCGGGTTCAGTCAATGAGTCCGCCGCATACTGGCCTACCGGAGGCTGGAGAACATCAACACCTGAGCAGCAGGGGATGGATTCGGAAAAACTGGCTGAGTTACTGGATTACGTTCAGGAAAATGACATTAACATCCACAGCCTGTTGGTTATACGTAATGGATACGTCGTTACTGATGCTTATTTCTATCCTTTTTCCAATGGTTCAGTTCACGATGTCGCTTCCGTTACCAAAAGTGTTACAGGGACCCTGATAGGTATCGCAATTTCCGAAGAATACATTGCAGGTGTCGATCAGCCGGTGCTTGAGTTTTTCCCCAATCGAACTGTTGCGAATGTTGATGCAAATAAAAAGGCAATGACTCTGGAAGACCTTCTTACCATGAGATCGGGTTTTGAATGTGTTAACGAGCCTTACGAAGTTACTCTGGAGCAGATGGAAGATAGCCCTGACTGGGTCCAGTTTACGCTTGACCTGCCTATGGCTGAAGAACCCGGCAC